>JAZLKT010000017.1:0-21194 GCA_045597785.1 Candidatus Cryptobacteroides sp. | reverse complement strand
GGCGAGGGGCGGAGTGTCAGCGAATCGTGCCACCCCCGGCTAGGGGGAGGGCCAGCTTTGCTGGCGGGGGTTTCGCGGTCACTCCGCCCCTCGGCGGAGCGCGAAGCCGATTATTGCCGGGGCTTCTTTTCCGGAAAACTCCAAGTTCCAGAAAAGTCGGAGTGTCACGGGCTGATGATCTTTTCGTCGGCGAAGGAGAAGACCCCGCGGGGCGAAAAAATCACGTGGTCAAGCAGAGATATACCGCACGCGGCAAGAGCGGCGCGCAGTTCTTCAGTTAGAGCAATATCGGCTGTGCTGGGAAGAGGATCTCCGAAGGGGTGATTGTGGACAAGCACTGCCGATGCCGCACCCGACTCGATGCATAGACGGGCGACATCCTTTGCATTGCAGCCGGTAGAGCAATCGGACCCTGTGGAAAGACGCCGAAGGCCACTGAAAGACACTCGGGACGATGCACTACCGCATGCTTCAATCGGCCTGCAATAGCGGTCAAGCAGCACAACCCAGCACTCTTCGTGGTCGAGTCCCTTCATATTAGGAGTCATCAGACGGACAATATCGGAGGCATCGCCAACCCGGCGTCTGTCCTGAAGCCCTGACTCGAGCAGAGCCCGGCGGCCAAGTTCGAATGCAGCAACAAGAGATGCCGCTTTTCCGGGCCCGATACCGGGAATAGAGCAGAAATCACGGCAGTCCAAATGCGAGAGACCGGTCAGACGGCCGCCAAGCGAAGAAAGGATTTTGCGGGCAAGATCGACCGCATTGCAATCCGGAGTCCCGCTCCTGAGAATAACGGCCAGAAGTTCGCCGTCAGAAAGGGCCTGAGGCCCTGATGCGAGAAGTCTCTCCCGAGGCCTCTCGCCCGATGAAAGGTCAAGTATTTTCATAGTATGCGCAATATGGCAACAATTTCCGGCAGGGCAAGCGTTTGAAAAAAACGTTTTATCGAACAAAATATTTTACACCGCAGATACAGCAAAAAAAACAGCACAATCAGTAATTAACACCCGATTGTGGAAAAAATTGTAACAAAAGGTAAGGAAGTGGAAAAATTATCACTATCTTTGCACTTGCGTATAAGAATTCATTATGGTCACATTCATCGGAAAGCAGATTTCGAAGATCGACGACAAAGGGCGCCTGGTGCTCCCTTCGCCGTTCAAGACCGTGCTGCCGGAGGATGCAGACCGGAGGTTTGTCATTAAAAAGAGTCTCTACAGCAACTGCCTGGAGATGTGGCCATTCGAAGAATGGACCCGTCAAAGCGAGCAGATACGGCAAGGGCTCGACTTTTTCAACCCTCAGCATGAGCTGTTCTGGAGAGAGTATCTCCGGGACTGCGATATTGTGGAGCCGGACGCCAAACTCGGGCGCATTTCCATATCCAGATATCTTCTTGACGCAATAGGTGTAACAAAGGAAGTGGTTTTCTTTGGCGTCAACTACAAGATAGAGGTATGGGCTGCCGAGCAGTTCGAAGCCGCCCGCCTGTCTAAAGAAGAATTCGTCGCCATCGCAAAAAGCCTCTCCCGCAAATAGGGAGCGATGAGCGAGTATCACAATCCTGTACTTTTCAAAGAAAGCATCGACGCCCTGGTCACCAACCCCGGCGGCATCTATGCCGACGCCACTTTCGGCGGAGGCGGACACAGCCGCGGGATAATGGCCAGGCTCAGCCCTGAAGGCAGGCTCATTGCATTCGACCGCGATGCCGATGCTCTTTCCAACGCGTCAGACCCGGTATTCGACAGCCGCTTCACCCTCATACACAACAATTTCAGATTCATACACAACTACTCTCTCCTTCATACCGAAGGCGGGTTTGACGGAATCCTTGCCGACCTGGGGGTTTCGTCTCATCAGTTCGATACTGCGGACCGGGGATTCTCGTTCCGCTACAGTGCTCCTCTCGATATGCGAATGAACGTGCAGGGAACAACGAGGGCAGCTGACATTGTCAATTCTTATACGCAAGAAGAATTGGAAAAAATCTTCAGACTTTACGGCGAGGTAGAGAACTCGCGCCGCGTGGCATCGCTCATCATCAGCGCACGCAGCACATCTCCCATCCTCACCACTGACGACCTCGACAATGTCCTCGCCCCCGCCCTGCCGTCTTTCGCGGAGCACAAGTATCTGGCAAAAGTGTATCAGGCGCTGCGCATCGAGGTGAACCAGGAGATGCGCTCGCTCGAAAAATTCCTCGAAGGTGCGGCACTTTCGCTCAAACCGGGAGGCCGTCTGGTGGCGATAACCTACCACTCGCTCGAAGACCGTATGGTGAAGAACTTCATACGCAGCGGCAGCATAGACGGCGAGACGAAGAAGGACCTGGTGTACGGTGGAGTGCAAACTCCGCTCAGAGCGGTCAACCGCAAGCCGGTTCTCCCCCGCGAAGAAGAAATCAGTACGAACACGCGTGCGCGCAGCGCAAAACTCCGCATCGCAGAAAAAATATAAGCGGTCGGAGGGACAATAGACAGAGGGAAGAAGGAAACGGGAAGAAGGAAACGGGAAGATAAAAGACAGGCAACAGGAATATGGAACAGGAAAAGACAAAAAAGAGCTTCGGCGGCACTCTGAAGAACGCGTTCATCGCGCTCCTGCAGGGCGAGCTGCTGCTCCGCCTCAACATCGGGCGCTATTTCCTGCATATCGTGCTGGTGTTCGCGCTCATAGCCGGAGCTATCTGGGCCAGCCTGCTGATTGATAAGACCATGACCGTCGTGGAGAACAACAATAAGGAATTGCAGCAACAGCAGTACCAGATGGCCGTGAAGACTTTCCGCCTCGAAGAAATTACGCGGCGCTCGGCGGTGGAGGAGGGCCTCAAGGCACTCGGCTCGCCCGTCCACGAAAACGAAATGCCGGCGACAGTTATTGAAACAGACACGAAATAAACGCAGCCACGCCGAAGCGAAAAAGGATTAAGGAAACAACGCGCCGAAGCGAAAAAAGATTAAAGATACAACGCACCGAAGCGCAAAAAGAATAAGAGAAACAACGCAGCCACGCCGAAGCGAAAAAGGATTAAAGAGACAACGCACCGAAGCGCAAAAGAATAAGAGAGACAACGCGCCGAAGCACAAAAGAATAAAAGATGGAAGAGCAGAAAAAGAAAAGGGACCGGATAGGTGTGATTCTCCACACCATCTACCTTCTTATGCTGGTGGCATCGCTCGTGCTGTTGGCAAGGATCTTCTATCTGCAGGTAATCTGGAAGCCGAACCCTGCGATTGAGCGCCAGCTCCGCCAACCCGTGCAGAAGGTCGAACTGGCCCCGGAGCGCGGCAATATCCTCGCCTCCGACGGACGCATCCTCGCGACATCGTTCCCCAAATACCAGATTGTCATCGACCCTTCGGTGCAGAAGGTCGATCTCTCGAGACTTGATTCGGCAACCCGCAACAGGCGCGAGGCCCAGTGGCGTCAGGCTCTGCACGACTTTTCGACCGAACTTGCGAAGGTCTGCCCCCAGGCTCCGGCCCAGGAATACGAGAGGAGGATACTCGAAGCAAGGGCTCACGGTTCGCAGTACCTGCGACTTGGCAAACCCGTCGAACAGGCCCAGTACGACCGCCTGCGCGAGACTGAGCTTCTGAAAATGGGCCGCAACCGTGGCGGAGTCTATACCGAGACCATCGCCACAAGGCGCTATCCATACGGCAACCTCGGCCTGCGCACCATCGGCTTCGTGCGCGAGCCCAAGCCCGGAGTCACAAACAACTACGTGGGCATAGACGGCAAGTTCGACTATATCCTTCACGGCCAGGACGGTGTGATGTACACGAAAAAGACCGATGACGGCTTCATCCGCGATTACGACAGCCTCTACGTGGAGGCCATAGACGGGGCCGACGTACGCACCACCCTCAACATTGACTATCAGGACCTTGCCGATGCCGTTCTGCGCAGCCAGATTAAGGACAATCCCGAAATCGAAGGCGGTTGCTGCGTAATTATGGAAGTGGAGACGGGAGCCATACGCGCCATGGTCAACCTCAAGCGCGACGAAAAGAGCGGCCGCCTTGGCGAGTGGGAGAACTTCGCCATCGGAAGACGCGGCGAACCGGGATCGGTATTCAAGATAACGACTCTTATGACCGCCCTCGAGGACGGCATCATCAAGAGCCTCGACGACCGCATCCCCACCAATCACAGCATAATACCCGGATACACCTTCGAGGAGGACAAGCATATCACCCGCGACTGGGAGCAAGCTATGCACAGCTACCGCGTCCCCATCATCTTCGGCGTGCAGAAGAGTTCGAACTACGTGTTCCGCTACCTCGCGCTCACCAACTTCGAAAGCCGCCCGAAGGAGTTCATCGACAGGCTTTATATGTATGGTCTGGGCACTTCGTTCGATTTCGACATCGACGGACTCAAGGCCCCCTACATCCCCAGCCCCGACAGCCCCGGCTGGAGCAAGTACGACCTCGGCCAGATTGCGATGGGATACACCGTAGGCGTGACTCCCCTGCATCTGATAACATTCTACAACGCTATCGCCAACAAGGGCAAGATGATGAAGCCCTACCTCATAGAATCCATCGAAAAGGACGGAGTGGTGCTGCAGCAGCGCGGGCCGCAGATTCTCAACGCAGCCATCTGCAAGACCGCGACCGCCGACACTCTTACCCGCGCGCTCGAATCGGTAACATCCAAAGGCGGCACGGGCTGGAGGCTCGGCAAGGCCAAGTGCGTGGTTGCCGGCAAAACCGGCACCGCCTACGTCTATCTCGAAGGCAAGGACGGTCACCGTGGAGGCTACAAGGACGAACTCGGCCGCCACAAGTGCCAGGGAACCTTCGTTGGCTACTTCCCTACCGAAAATCCGCAGTACAGCATCATCTGCACCATATATTCGAAACTCAGCAGCGTCGATTACTACGGAGGAACCATACCCGCAGAGGTATGCCGGCGCGTGGTTGACAAGATTTACGACATAGACCCTTACTGGAATGAAACTTTGTGATATAATAAAAGGTATTGATGCGTCCATCGTTTACGGCACGCCCGGCACAGAGCTGAGCGGCATCTGCTGCGACTCGCGAAAGGCTGCCGCAGGCTCGCTCTTCGTGGCCGTAAAGGGGCGCGACCTCGACGGCAACGCCTTCGTTCAGGACGCCATCGCGCGCGGCGCGTCAGCGGTCATAAGTACCGACCGCCTGGGCCTGGCGCTGTGTGCCGACCGCTTTTTCGACCATCCGAGCGGCAAACTCGAGCTTGTGGGAATCACCGGAACAAACGGCAAGACCACAACGGTCACGCTCCTCTACAACATGTTCCGCGCAATGGGTTACGAGTGCGGACTTCTTTCGACCATAGCCAACTATGTGGGCACACGCCGCAGCGAGACCGAGAACACAACGGCCGACCCCGTGACCATCAACTCACTTCTCGCCGAAATGGTCGAAGCGGGCTGCAGTTACTGTTTCATGGAAGTCAGTTCGATAGGGGTGGAGCAGAACCGCATCGCCGGGCTCGAATTCAAGGCCGGCATCTTCTCGAACCTCACACACGACCATCTCGACTATCACGGCACCTTTGCCGAATATCTGCGCTGCAAGAAGATGTTCTTCGACAATCTCGGGCCCGGAGCGACGGCAATAACCAACGTCGACGACCGGAACGGCCTTGTGATGACACAGAACACCCGGGCCGAAGTCGTCACCTATTCGTGCCGCAAGGCAGCCGACCACAAGTGCAAGATAGTTGAGCAGAGCGTCGAAGGAATGCTTCTGCGCATCGACGGAGTAGAAGTGTGGACAAGACTCATCGGCACCCACAACGCCTACAACGTAATGGCCATCTACTGCGCAGCGCTCGCCCTCGGAGCACACCGCGAAGAGGTTCTCGTTGCACTGAGCGGCCTGCGGAGCGCTCCCGGACGGCTCGAGGCCATCGCAGGGCCTGACGGCAAGACCATCGTCATCGACTACGCCCACACTCCCGACGCACTCGAAAACGTGCTTGAGGCATTGAGGGCCATTTCGTGCGGAGCACATGTCGCCTGCGTATTCGGATGCGGCGGCGACCGCGACCGCACCAAGCGTCCCGAAATGGCTGCGATTGCCGAACGCCTCGCCGACAGAGTGTTCGTAACATCGGACAATCCGCGCTTCGAAGACCCCCAGGCCATAATCGACGAGGTGTGCACCGGGTTCTCACCCGAAGGACGCCGCCGCGCCGTATGCATAGCCGACCGCGCCGAGGCCGTGCGGGCTGCAATAAGCCTTTCGCCCGACGGAGCTGTCATTCTGCTTGCAGGCAAGGGCCACGAGACATATCAGGTTATAGGAAAAGAAAAAATACATCTCGACGAACACGAAATCGTCGCCGAATATTTGAAGAAATAAAAAGATGCTTTACTATCTCTCAGAACTTCTCAAGAATTTCGATATCCCCGGACAGGGACTGCTCGGATATCTGTCTTTCCGTGCGATACTCGCCAATGTGCTGGCAATGCTCATTTCTCTCATCGCCGGACGCAAGATTATCAATCTCCTGCGCCGCAAGCAGATAGGCGAAACCATCCGCGACCTCGGTCTCGATGGGCAGATGAGCAAGAAAGGCACCCCCACGATGGGCGGCGTGATAATCATCTTCTCCCTTCTGCTGACCGTGCTGCTGGTCTGCGACCTGTCGAACATCTACGTGCAGCTGATGGTGCTCACCACGCTCTGGTGCGGGACTCTCGGCTTTGCCGACGACTACATCAAGGTGTTCAAGTACAACAAGGCGGGCCTGAGCGAAAGGAACAAACTCATCGGCCAGGTGTTCCTGGGAATCATCATCGCCCTGGCGGTGTGCCTGAGCCCGCAGATCACCGACGGTACTGCAACCACCACCATACCCTTTGTCAAGGGGCACGAGTTCCAGTACGCCTGGCTCGCCCCCTGGGGCCGTTACGGCAAATGGATAGTCTATGCGGTGATGATAATCATCGTTATCACGGCCTGCTCGAACGGAGCCAACCTCACCGACGGAATGGACGGACTGGCGACCGGCACCTCCGCAATCATAGGTGTGGCCCTGGGCGTATTCGGCTACCTTGGAGGCAACATCCTCAATGCCGACTACCTCGGAATAATGTACATCCCCGGCAGCGGCGAGATAGCGGTGTTCATGGCCGCATTCGTAGGAGCACTCACCGGCTTCCTGTGGTACAACACCTTCCCGGCCGAAGTGTTCATGGGTGACACCGGCAGCCTCACCATAGGCGGCATCATCGGCGTGAGCGCAGTGCTCATCCGCAAGGAACTCATCCTGCCCGTGCTGTGCGGCATATTCGTGGCCGAGAGTGCATCGGTGCTCATCCAGCGCACGCATTTCAAGCGTACGAAAAAGAAATACGGCGAGGGCCGAAGGGTATTCCTGATGGCCCCGCTGCACCACCATTATCAGAAGAAAGGCGTACCCGAAGCACGCATTGTCGTGAGGTTCTGGCTCATAGGCATCGTGCTGGCCGTGGCATCGCTTGCAATGCTTAAAATCAGATAGCGACTATGGCAAGAATCGTTGTTTTGGGAGGAGCCGAGAGCGGTGTAGGAGCCGCCGTGCTCGCAAAGGTCAAGGGATTCGACGTATTCCTTTCCGACTTCGGAACCATAAAGGAAGACTACGCCGCAGTCCTTCGCAACTGGCAGATTCCCTTCGAGCAGGGATCGCACACCGAGGAACTTATCCTCAATGCCGACGAAGTGGTCAAGAGCCCCGGCATTCCCTCGAGCGCACCAATCGTACGCAAACTCGAGGCCCAGGGCACGCATATCATTTCGGAAATAGAGTTCGCTGCGCGTTACGACAGCGCCCGCAAGATTTGCATCACCGGTTCGAACGGCAAGACCACCACGACCTCGCTCATCTACTACCTGCTCAAGCAGGCGGGCCTCAACGTGGGGCTGGGAGGGAACATCGGCACAAGCTACGCCATGCAGGTGGCTACCGAGCAACACGACTATTACGTTCTGGAAATCAGCAGTTTCCAGCTTGACAACTGCTACGATTTCCGCCCGGACATCGCTATCATAACAAATATCACCCCCGACCATCTCGACCGTTACGACCACAATATGGAGAATTACGTCAAGGCCAAGTTCCGCATAACGCGCAACCTCAGGCCCGAAGACTGCTTCATATTCGATTCGGACGACCAGATAACCATCGACCACCTCTCAAAGATAGTGCTGCAGGCCCGCATGCTGCCATTCAGCCAAAAGCAGAGCGTTGAGCAGGGTGCCTTCCTCGAAGGTGAAAAGATAGTTCTACGCTACGAAAAGGACGAGACCGAAATCTATCTTGACGAACTTGCCCTGGGCGGACGCCACAATATCTACAATTCCATGGCAGCCGCGCTGGCCGCAAAGGTTACAGGAATTTCGAACGAATCGATACGCAAGGCCCTGAGCACGTTCCAGAGCATCGAGCACAGGCTCGAGCCCGTGCTCACCGTGGGCGGCGTAACCTATATCAACGACTCCAAGGCCACAAACGTGGATGCAGCCTGGTACGCACTCGAATGCCAGCGCAGGAAAGTGGTATGGATCGTGGGCGGAAAGGACAAGGGCAACGATTATTCGGTTCTGAACGAACTCGTGCGCGAAAAGGTGAAGGCAATAGTCTGCCTCGGAGTCGACAATACCAAGATTCACGCTGCATTCGAAGACATCGTGGGCGCCGGGAATATGGTCGATACCCGTTCGGCCGACGAAGCGGTGAAGGCTGCAAGCAGGATGGCCGAAAGCGGCGACGTGGTGCTGCTGAGCCCATGCTGCGCCAGCTTCGACCTGTTCACCTGCTACGAAGACCGCGGAGATAAATTCAAGGAAGCTGTAAGGAATCTGTAATGGCAAGCAAGGAACGCAGACTCTGGAACCTGGTTGACAGGCTCGAAGGCGACAAGGTGGTGTGGATCATCGCCCTGATGCTGCTGCTCATTTCGGTGGTATGCATCTTCTCGTCTTCGTCACGCCTGCTCGGCGACGGGCAGACGAGGCTCGATATCGTCGGAGGCCAGCTCAAGATGGTTCTCGTGGCACTGGGAGTCATTATCATCTGCTACAACATCAAAAGCATTGGGCTGCTGCGCTGGTTCTCGAAGTGGGGGTTCCTTGTGTCGCTGACTTTCCTGGTACTCCTGCAGTTCATAGGCTCCGAAATCAACGGTGCACGGCGCGTAATCATGATCGGAGGCTTCCAGCTGCACGTTTTCGAAGTGGTAAAAGTGGCTATGGTGATGTATATGTCCTGGGCCGTCGATGCCATTATGCGCAATAAATTCACTCTTCTGAACACCCTCGCCACCCAGCCCAACTTCAAATGGCTCGGCCGCAGGTTCACGAAGAAAATCATATTCATCTACCTTCCCTTCATCATAACAACCATTCTTGTGATGACGGGGTCGAATTCCAGCGCCCTTCTCATTGCAGGCATAATGCTGGTGACGATTGTCATCGGCGGAGGAGAGTGGAAGGAACTCGCCGCGCTCGCCGCCGTGGGCATCGGGGTGCTGGCATTCTGTCTGGGTGCGCATGCCATCACACGCAACAGCGCCCATCCCGCATTCCAGCGCATCGCCACGGCCGTTGAAAGGATTGCCGGCGAAGACCAGGAGAAGAAATATCTCGCCGCAACGGCCGAACTGCGTGCCGCCACTACACCTCAGGCGCGCCAGGCTGCGGCTGCCAAGAGGCTCGATGCCCTCGACAAGCTGCGCCAGCCCTACAGCGCCAAACTGGCCATCAGCCAGGGTGGCTTTACAGGCAAGGGCCCGGGCCAGAGCACCCAGCGCTATGTAGTGCCCGATATGTCCGAAGACTATATGTTCAGCTTCATACTCGAGGAGTACGGTTTCCTCGGGGCGCTGATAGTGATAGCCCTGTACGTGTCGCTCGTTGCGAGGGGCTCGCTTATCGTGCGCAACTGCGGCAACAACGTTTTTGCCAAAACCGCCGTAGCGGGGCTGTGTCTTCTGATTAGCGGCCAGGCCTTTCTGCACATTTGCGTGAACGCCGACATAGGTCCGATGACCGGCCAGACCCTTCCGCTTCTGAGCCACGGCAATTTTGCGCTTTTATGCTTCTCGCTTGCGTTCGGAATCATACTTTCGATAAGCCGCATCGCCCAGAAAGGACTGGAGAAAGAAACACGCAACGCCGAGAACATAGTTGCAACAACCACAACGACAGAAATCAAGTCAGATGGAAACGAACAGCTCATATAGGCCTCTTCGCGTCATTATCAGCGGAGGCGGCACCGGAGGACACATATTTCCGGCAGTATCGATAGCCGGAGCCCTCAAGGCGGTCTGCCCCGAAACGGAGATTCTCTTCGTCGGAGCCGACGGACGCATGGAGATGGAAAAGGTGCCCGCTGCCGGATACCGCATCGTCGGGCTTCCGATATCCGGGCTCCAGAGGAAACTGACCCTCGCGAACCTCGCCCTGCCGTTCAAGGTTCTGAAGAGCATCTCGATGGCGAAAAAGGTGGTACGCGAATTCAAACCTGATATTGCGGTAGGTGTGGGCGGATATGCCAGCGCTCCCCTTCTCTACGCGGCCCAGAGGCTCAAGGTCCCCACCCTCATCCAGGAGCAGAACGGCTTCGCAGGCCTTACGAACAAGATTCTCGGCAAGAAGGCCGGGAGCATCTGCGTGGCTTATGAGGGAATGGAACGTTTCTTCCCCGCCGAGCGCATCGTGCTCACAGGCAACCCGATACGCAGCAACATAAAGCCCTCGCCCAGAGAAGCGTCACAGCAGAAGAACCTGCTCATAATCGGCGGAAGCCTCGGGGCCGGCACGATCAACGCCGCAATGAAGAATTGGATTGCAGACGGATGCCCGGGCGGCGAAGACGTGAAAGTGCTCTGGCAGTGCGGACGCTACTACAAGGCAGGCGTGGACGAATTCATGGCCGAGCACCCCTGCTCCAACATAACCCATACCGATTTCATCGCGTCAATGGACGAAGCCTACGCTGCGGCTGATCTTGTGATATCGCGTGCCGGGGCTTCGAGCGTGTCGGAACTCTGCGCGATGCACAAGGCCACCATCTTCGTACCTTCGCCCAATGTGGCGGAAGACCATCAGACCTGCAATGCGATGGCCCTCGTGCGCAAGGACGCGGCCGTGCTGGTAAAAGATGCAGAGGCCGGGGAGAGACTCCTTGCCGAGGCGATGTCCCTCATCCACAATCCGGAGCGCATAGCCTCGATGGAACGCAATATCGCCGGACTCGCACTTCCGGACGCGGCGCAAAGCATAGTTGACGAAATTTACAGAATAGCAAATGGACTATAGGAACATCTATTTCATAGGCATAGGGGGCATAGGGATGAGCGCCCTCGCCCGTTATTTCAAGTTTAAGGGATTTGAAGTGTCGGGCTACGACCGCACCCGCTCCGAACTTACCGGGGAACTCGAGAAGGAGGGTATCGCCGTGCATTACGAAGACAGGCCCGAGGCACTGCCGGCCGACATCGACGGCACCCTGGTGGTTTACACGCCAGCCATTCCGGCCGACATGGCCGAACTCTGCACCGCCCGCGAACGCGGCTACAGGGTTGTGAAGCGCTCGCAGATTCTCGGCACTCTGACCGAGGGGCAGAGTTGCCTTGCGGTAGCCGGCACTCACGGCAAGACCACCACATCCACGCTCGTAGCCCATATCCTCACCGAGAGCGGCGAGCTCTGCTCGGCGTTCCTTGGCGGCATTTCGAAGAATTACGGCACCAACATGCTTATGAGCCACACCCCGGTGGTAGTGGCCGAGGCCGATGAGTTCGACCGCTCGTTCCTGCAGCTGCATCCGAGCATAGCGGCCATCACCGCAATGGATGCCGACCATCTGGATATCTACGGCGATCTCGAGCACGTGCAGGAGGCTTACCGCGCCTTCGCTTCGCAGGTGAGCGAGGCCATCATCGCCAAATACGGAATCCCGCTGAGCGCCGAAGACACCCGGGCCCGCATCTTCACCTACCATCTCGACAAGCCGGAGGCCGATTTCCACGCCGAGGATATGAGGCTGTCTGCCGACGGACACTATACCTTCAATCTTGTCTATCCGGGCGGAGTGCTCGAAGACATACGCGTAGGCACGCTCGGCGCGCTGAACGTCGAGAACAGCATTGCCGCCGCGGCCGTCTGCCTCTGCCATGGGGTCGATGCGCAGAAGGTGCGCCACGCCATTGACACTTACCGCGGGGTGCGACGCCGCCTCGACGAGCACGTGAACGGCAAGAAGATCTATATCGACGACTATGCCCACCATCCGGCCGAGCTGGAAGCCGCAATCCGCTCCATCCGCGGAATCTTCCCCGGAAGGCACATCACAGCCGTATTCCAGCCGCATCTCTACACACGCACACGCGATTTCGCGAGCGAGTTCGCCGCTGCGCTCAGCCTTGTCGACAGAGTCCTGCTGCTGGACATCTATCCCGCGCGCGAATTGCCCATCGAAGGAGTCGATTCGAAGCTTATACTCAAAGATATAACATTGAAAGACAAAGAGCTGGTTAAGAGCGAGGCGCTGCTCGACCGCATTGCGGAGCTCGATACCGACGTGCTCGTCACCTTCGGGGCCGGCAATATAGACCGTTTCATCGAACCTATCGCAAAACTCCTTCAGTGAAAGAGAAGACAAGACATATCCTGCGGTTCTCGCTTTTCGCAGCCTTCATCGCCGCTTTCATAGCGCTGACGGCTGTGCTGCTGCACTATTCGAACAGGCGCGGCCACGAGATCGACTGCAATAAGGTGGAGGTTTTCCTCCCGGGAGACAAACGCTTTGTGAGCGAGCAGGATATTCATTCGATAATTGAGAACCAGTACGGCCTGTGCATAGGCTGCAGGCTCGACGAACTGGACCTGGCCCGCATCGAGAGCATTCTGCGTGCCCAGAGCGTGGTGCGCGGAGCCGAGGCCTGGGCCACAGGCGACGGAGTACTGCACATCACCGTCCAGCAGCGCGAGCCTGTGGTGAGGTTCATAAAGGGCGACAGCGGGTTCTATGTCGACCGCAAGGGCTGGATATTCCCGCTTTCCGGTCAGCTGGACTCTACTGTAGTGACAGTTGACGGAGCAGTTCTGAAAGCTGCCGATACCGACTATATCCTGGGTTTCCTCGACATCAAGAAAGCTCTCGAGCGCGACCGCTTCTGGTCGGCACATCTCGATCACTACACCATTCTCGAAAACGGCGACGTCGCCATCAACGACGACCGTGGTCTGGTGATACTGCTGGGCAGCGGCGAGCGCCTGGGCGCGAAGCTCGAACTCATCAGGGAGTACTACTCCACCATCGAGCCGAGCCGTCCCGAATGCTATTACAAGTCTATTAACGTGAAATATAAAAACCAGATAATATGCAGGACAGATACGCAGTTACAGTAGATCTGGGCACGAGCAGCATTTCTCTGTGCGTAGCCCAGCTCAGTGCAGGGGCCGCCGACGTCGTGTTTTACAAGTCGCTCCCCTCGGAGGGCGTGAAGCAGGGTAAGGTATTCAACCCTGTCAATTGCGCCAAGGTGCTCCGCACCCTCATCAGCGAAGCCGAAGATGCGCTCGACCTGAGCATCACGCAGGCCATCATTCCCTACCCTTCATACAAGGTGAAGCAGCAGCACCAGACTGCCGAGGTGCAGAGGGGCGACGAGTTCATTACCGAAGACGAGGTTAACAACCTCGAGCAGTCGGCCCGCTACGACTTCGAATCGTCCTGTGCCGAAGGCGAGGAAGTTTACGGAAGCGTGGCGCAGTCATTCGACATCGAAGACCTCTACCAGGCCAGCCGCGAAGACATCGTGGGCACTTCGAGCAGCACTCTGTCGGGCAACTTCAAGATATTCCGCGGGCCGAAGCGTCCCGTTGAAAATGCCAGCAAGGTGTTCAACCAGCTTGGCAAAGGCATCGCAGCCGAGGTGTTCACCCCCGTTCATGCCGGGCGCGTAGCATTGAGTGAGGAAGAGCGCGAGAACGGCACCGCCCTGGTGGAGATAGGCGGAGGTATCACTTCGGTAAGCATCTGGAACGGAGGCACGCTGCGCTTCTACGACTCTTTCCCCTTTGCAGGGCGCAGTGTAACGCTTGACATAAAGACCGAGTGCTCTATAAGGGAGTCTCTCGCCGAGAACATCAAGCTCGGATTCGGTGCCTGCAATCCCGACAAGCTTCAGAACCTCGCCGACAAGGTGCTCCTGATAGTGGACGAGGAGACCGGCGAGAGCAAGCAGCTCCCCATCCGCGAGCTGAGCGACATAATCGACGCCCGCATGCGTGAGATATGCGAAGCAACACTCTGGCTTATTGCCCGCAGCGGTATGGCGGAGCGCCTGAAAGGCGGCATTGTACTCTGTGGCGGCGGAAGCCAGATCATAGGCCTTCCCCAGCTGCTCCGCGATATGGGCGGGTTCAAGGTGCGCCGTGCCTACCCGCGCAGTCCGAAAGTGGACATTCAGGGATTCCCCGCACTGGAGAGCTGCGAGGCCGTGACTCAGATTGCCCTTCTGGCCCATTGTGCCGAAGACCCCAGACTGCTCTGTACCACCACGCGCGAAAAGCAGGGAGCGATGTTCGCAGCGCCCCAGCAGGCCGCTCCTGCGGCTCCTGCCGAGCGCCCCGTACAGTCTTCAACTCCGGCAGAAAAAGCTCCGGCAGCGTCCAAACCGGATCCCGGCAAGAAAGGCACCAAGCACAGGGAGCCGTTCGGCGGCCTGTTCGGAAGATTCTATGACGAGACCATGGAAGTGACCTACGACCAGAATAACAATAACGACAAACAATAGAGAGAGCCATGCCTGAAGAATTGAACAACATAGTGCCCGCAGGATGGGTAGTATCCGACGAGACCATCAAGGTGATAGGTGTAGGCGGCGGCGGCTGCAATGCCGTGAACAATATGTTCAGGAAAAATATGACTGGTTGCAGTTTCATCGTGTGCAATACAGACTCGCAGGTTCTGCTCGCGAGCCCCGTTCCCACGAAGATTCAGCTCGGAGCCGGACTCGGTGCGGGAACCAACCCCGAACTGGGGCGGAAGGCCGCACTCGAAAAGCAGGAAGAGATTGAACGCGTGATTTTCGACGGCAACACGCAGATGCTCTTTGTCACCGCCGGAATGGGCGGAGGCACAGGCACCGGTGCGGCTCCTGTGATCGCCCGCATGGCCAAGGAGAAGGGCATACTCACAGTCGCCGTCGTGACGATGCCTTTCAGCCACGAAGGACGCGAAGCCCGCACCCGTGCGCTCGAGGGCATAGGCGAGTTGAAGAACAATGTCGACAGTCTGCTGATAATCAACAACGACAAGCTGCCCGAAGTCTATGGCGAGCTGCCCACTTACAAGGGCTTCCCCATGTCGGACGAAGTGCTCACCACGGCCGTACGGTCGATAATCGAAATCATCAAGAACAAAGGCTTCATAAACGTCGACTTCAAGGACGTTCAGACAATGATGCGCGACAGCGGGATGGCCCTTATGGGCTGCGGCACGGGCACAGGTCCCAACCGCGTGCAGGATGCAGTGAAAGGGGCATTCGAATCTCCGCTGCTCAACGACTTCGACCTCAAGACCGCCCGCAAGGTGCTTCTCAACATCACCCTCGGCCGCAACGACAACTCTCTGACCCTGTCCGACCTCGAAAGCCTTCTCAAAGACGATATCGCTTCCTACACCGGAGGTTCGAACAACTTCAAGACGGGCATAGTCTTCGACGACGACCCCGCCTTCGGCGATACCGTGCGAATCACGGCCATCGCAACCGGGTTCCAGATAAGCAGCCTCTTCGGACGCGAGGCCGATACGGGCAATCTTATCAAGATATCAAGCAATTACACATATTCGAAGCCCGAATCGCATGACGACGGCAATGGCATCTCGCTCGGAGGAGGGTCCGACTTCCAGATAGGAGGCGACTCTTTCCGCTCCAATTCGTCGAAAGGCAGCTTCCGCTTCGATGCCGACCAGCCCGCCATCCTCCTTTCGGACGATACGGCTTATATTCAGGAACTTGAGAAAACATCATCAATTTCACGCGCTCACAAATGAAAAGGACAAGAGTAAGATTCGCCCCCTCACCTACCGGGCCCCTGCATATGGGCGGAGTACGCACCGCTCTGTATAACTATCTGTACGCCAAGAAGAACGGCGGCGATTTCATCATCCGCATCGAGGACACCGACAGCCACCGATTCGTGCCCGGCGCCGAGCAGTACATCATCGAGTCGCTGCGCTGGTGCGGCATCATCCCCGATGAAGGTGTTGACGAGAACGGCAAAGTGGTGAGCGAGGCAAGTGCAAAGCATCCCCATGCACCTTACCGTCAGAGCGAAAGGAGGGGCATCTACCGCAAATATGCCGACCAGCTCGTAGCTGCAGGCTGGGCCTACTATGCCTTCGACTCCGCCGAAGAACTCGAGAAGTGCCGCGCCGCTGCTGAGGCCGCCGGGCAGACCTTCATCTACAACTCCGGCACCCGCGGGACTCTGCGGAATTCGCTGACACTGCCCTCCGACGAGGTTACCCGCCTGCTTGAAAGCACCGCCGACTGGACTGTGCGCTTCAAGATGCCCGAAGGCCGTATTGTCGAAATGGACGACCTCATCCGCGGACACGTGAGCGTGGACACCTCGACCCTTGACGACAAAGTACTCTGGAAGAGGGCCGACGAACTGCCGACCTACCATCTTGCCAACATAGTGGACGACCATCTGATGGAGATTTCCGAGGTCATCCGAGGCGAGGAGTGGCTGCCTTCGCTGCCGCTGCATTATCTGCTTTACGAGGCGTTCGGCTGGGAGAGGCCGCGCTTCGCGCATCTGCCCCTGCTCCTGAAGCCCGTGGGCAACGGCAAGCTGAGCAAGCGCGACGGCGACAAGATGGGATTCCCCGTCTTCCCCCTCAACTGGCAGAATTCCGAAGGCGAGACCTATCACGGCTACCGCGAGGACGGTTACTTCCCCGAGGCGTTCGTCAATCTTCTTGCAATGCTCGGCTGGAACCCCGGCACTGAGCAGGAACTCTTCTCGATGGACGAACTCATCGAAGCTTTCTCAATTGACAAGGTAAGCAAGGCTGGAGCGAAATTCAACCCCGACAAGGCGCGCTGGTACAACCGCGAATACCTCAGAATGAAGTCTTCAGAGGAACTCGCAGCACTGTTCGTTCCTGTGCTCGAAGCACACGGTGTTGTCGGAGCCGACCCCGCCTATGTTCTCAAAGTTGTGGAGCTCATAAGGGAGAGGGCTACGTTCGTTGAAGATTTCTGGACTATAGCACCATATCTTTTCATTGCACCCTGCGAGTATGCGTCATACGGCGTTTCGATGGTTCCCAAACCCGACCCTTCGAAGCCTGTCGATCCGCGCGCGAAGGTTTACGACGAGTCGCTCACCGCTCCGTTCGTAGCCAAGGATGCCGAGAAGTTCTGGTCCGCAGAAGTTTATGCCATGGCTCTTGAAGCCTCTCGCCAGGGCGAGGCTATGGAAGATTACATCCGCGCCAAGGAGTGGCCCATAGGCAAAATTATGAACCTTATCAGGCTCGCACTTACCGGTTCCGCATCGGGACTCGGAGTGCTGCAGATAGCCGCCCTCATCGGCCCCGCCGAAGTTGAGAGCCGCATGCAGTACATCGCCACGCGCCTGGCTTAATTGTTTGCACACACGCGAGTCACTCTGTTCAACTTTAAATAAACAAAACGAGATGAAACTGGGAATCTGCTCCGACCACGCAGGTTTTGAATACAAGGAACGGCTCAAGCAGTGGCTGGCCGCCGAAGGATATGAACTGATCGATTTCGGAACGGACAGTACCGAAAGTATGGATTACGCCGATGTTGCACATCCGCTCGCCGAGGCTGTGGAATCTGGCAGTGCCGATGCCGGCATAGCCCTCTGCGGCACAGGCAACGGTATGGCCATCACCTTGAACCACCACAAAGGAATCAGGGCGGGACTTGCCTGGGACGAGGAGATTGCCGCGCTGGTGAAGCAGCACAACAATGCCAACGTGCTCGTGCTGCCGGCAAGGTTCATTTCTTACGAAAAGGCCTGCTCACTGGTGCGTGCCTGGCTTGATGCGGAGTTCGAAGGCGGACGCCACCAAAGACGCATCGACAAGATTCCCTGCCGTTAGACTTCACGGCGCGGATTTGTTGCGCGCCATCAAATATCAATGCCATGCTGCCAGAAGGTCTGTTTTCACATAACATCGAAGATTACCCCGAAGGAATAATCCTGCCGGTGGACAAGCCCTACCGCTGGACTTCGGCCGATGTGGTGGGAAAAATCAAATGGGCTGCATGCAGGCATTTCGGCAAGAAGAACCTCAAGGTGGGCCACGCCGGAACGCTTGACCCGCTGGCCACGGGCCTGCTGCTCGTATGCATAGGCCCCGCGACACGCAGGGCCGAGGAGCTGCAGCGAAGTCCCAAGCAGTATGTAGCCGGAGTGACCTTCGGGGCCACCACGGCATCGTACGACCTCGAGAAGGAAATAGAAACGGACAGGACAGGAGCGGCCGACGGTCACGGCAACGCCCCCGACGCGCTGGCGGAGCATCTGCGCGCAACACTGTCCGGTATTCTTCAGGCCCGCACCGGAGAGCAGATGCAGGTGGCTCCCCTCTTCAGTGCCAAATCCGTTGACGGAGTGCGTGCCTACGAGATGGCCCGCAGCCTTTATCGCCAGGGGATGAGCGTAGAAGACAGCGGCATTCTGCAAGCCAACCGCATAGAAATCTATGGAATGCAGCTGTTGGAGTTCTGCTCCGGCGGCAATGCTCTGGAACGGCCCGAAGGGAGCACCGTTCCGGCCAGGCGCGACAGCCGTCTTTACAGTGTGCCGCAGGGTCCCTTGCCTGACGCTGAGGCCTCAACATCCAGGCCGGCACTGAAACCCAATCCGCGCATACACGTTTCCGACATAACAGCCCTCGACCTGCCCACCGCACTCATAAGCATCGACTGTTCCAAGGGCACATACATCCGCGCCCTGGCGCGCGACCTCGGTGAAGATGCCGGTACGGCCGCACTGTTGAGCAGCCTGCGCCGCACCGCGAACGGAGGCTTCGACATTGAAGACGCGCTGAGCCTCGAAGAGGCGCTTGAAAAATTTGAATTCCAACATCCAGCGACAAGCCTCCGGGATAAAGATTCCGTGAACGAAGACAGAATTTGACCCTATGGCTGCGTTCGGACGATTCTTTCTCTGGCCAAGGCCCCGCAGGCGCCGGCGCACTCTCCCCGAGACCGAGGAGACGCTCAGGCTGCGCGTCGAGGCAAAGGCATTTCTGCCCGGCAGGACCCGCGAACTTGCCGCTGCGGCCGGGATTCCCTTTACGGGGAGGGTCGCCATCAAGCACAACGTGTCGAACTGGGGTTCCTGTTCAAGCAAGGGGAACATCAATCTGAACCTCAACCTGATGCGCCTGCGCCCGGAGCTGAGGGACTACGTCATCCTGCACGAAATCTGCCATCTGCGATATATGAACCACGGGCCGGAATTCCACGCTCTGCTGGAATCGCTCTGCCCGGGACACCGCGCCCTCAAGGCCGAACTGCGCGGATGGAAGCTTATCTGACGAGAATACGCCATTAAAACTGAACTGCACAAACTGACATTATTAATTATGAGAAGAATAGCGATAATACTGCTGCTGGCCGCGGGAGCCGCCTTCCGCACCGGAGCCTCGGAGCCGGCAATCAAGGCTGACCTCAGCGCGGCGGGCGAATATTCTTATAACGCCGCGCTTGGAAGTGCGGCGGGGCTAAACATCTCTTCTTTGATAGTATTCGGCCAGAATTGCAACTCTACAGCTTGCGCCCCGGATTGCGCCGGGACTTATCCTGCGGGATGTATTTGCAACGCAAAGGAACTTCCCCGCCCCTGCGGCCCTGCTTTCGAACTGGAACCGACACTGCAGCTGTGCACGGCAGGCATCCACACCGCAGCGCTGCAAGCACGCACCGTCTTTCCTTTAGGCCGCGGCAGGAGCGAGCTGTTCCTCGGGGAGAGAATCCTTTTCAGAGACGTGGCCGCCCTGGGAATGTTCGACGCGGCGCTCGGATTGTCGATGGGATGGCGCTGTCCCTGGTTCGAAGCCGAGGCCGGAATGTTCAGCCGCTATCTGGGCGAATTCGGGCGCGACATCCACAGCGAAGACGAGACTCTCTGCGAGCCGTTCAACCTGCTTTTCAAATTCAAGGGCTATGTTCGTCCAGCAAGTTCGAACTGGAACATCTACGGCAGCATTTCCGATTTCGACACCTTCCAGGTCGAGCGCATGTGGCAGTTCATCTTCACCGCAGGAGGATGGTACTCTCTGAACGATTCGCTCACCCTCAGGGCCGAGGCCGTTCTCAAGCCAACGGGAATGTTCCACCTCAACGCGGAATTCTATTACCTGGCGCTGCGGCTGGGAGTAACATATAGTTTCTGAAATGAAAAAGATAACAAGATACCTGGCACTGGGCGCCGCGCTCATCGCGTGTGCCGGCTGCAGCGACTCCCTTGACCTTCGCGGGATGATAGACGGGCAGAGCCCGAACGTAAACCGCCGTTTCAAAGATTCCATGTCCGACAACGCTCTCGCGGGAGAAAGGAGCATCAGCGTGGGGGCAGATGACTATCTGGTTTATGTCGGGGCCGACACCCATATTACCGAAAGTTCCGTGGCGGCGCACACGAACGAGTTCCTCGATGCATTCATCAGTGACGGGGACGCCTCGTTCGCACTGTTCCTAGGTGACCTCGTGAACGACGAACCACATATGAAGCAGGTCTGCGAGGATTTCAAGCTCCGGCTCGGGGCAGACCTTGACAGGTTTTTTGTCACCTGCGGAAACCACGATATCTATTTCGGCCTGTGGGATGAATGGTTCCGCCAATGGGGCAGTTCGACATATACGCTCGAAGTCCGCACCCCGTCGGCGACGGACCTTTACATCTGTCTCGAGAGCGCAAGCGGCACACTCGGGCGCGAGCAGATGCGCTGGCTCAAGGACGTTCTCGAGAAGAGCGACGATGGTGCCTACCGCCACAAGATTGTCTTCACCCACACGAACGTATTCAAGAAAGATGCTTCGCAGGGCCATACCAGCAACTTTGGGATGGAAGACACTTATGCGATGATGAATCTATTCTCGGAACACGGTGTGGAGATGCAAGTCGGAGGCCAAGCGGTCT
>JAZLKT010000016.1:0-2741 GCA_045597785.1 Candidatus Cryptobacteroides sp. | reverse complement strand
ATCTACCTTTTAAAGTAAACAAAATATCTGTAGCTTTTTCTAACTCATGAAAAACTTCGCGGGGTTAGCCCTTGCGGCTGGGGCCGCAAGCCCCAATGAGCGCCTGCGAAATTCCAGTTTCAAACATAGTAACTAACTATCAGCAATTAGGTGCAGTTAGAACAAAAAAAGAGTTGAAGTGTATTTCCTTGCTGCGCCGGGAGGGCAGGCACGCGCAAAACTTCCGCGCTTCGCGCTCCATCCTTCCCGCTGCGCTACGCTTGCGGGCCCCTTCCACTCACGTGCCGTGGACGGCTACGGTTTTGCTGCTCGCCTGCCCTCCCGGTGCAGCGGTAAACACAGGGCCTTACGAAGTTGGAAACGCAAAATCGAAGTGCAACACCCCATAATAGAGAGCGCTCTGTTTGGGGGCAATGTTTTTCAAAGCCGAAATTTCGGCCTCGAAAAACAAGGGGTACCGCTACAGGGCCCTGGGAGAGGGGGTCGTGTACTTCGATTTCCTATTTCGAGAATAGGCGCAGCGTGCGGGCAAGCTGGTCCGGGCAGCTGGTGCCGCGGTTGCCACAAAGAATCCCGTCGAGCCGGGCGATAGCCTCATCGACACTCATCCCCTTGACGAGCCGGGCCACGCCCTGTGTGTTGCCCGAACATCCGCCGTTGAAAGCACAATCCACGATTACGCCGTCCTTGACGGCCACCGCCACCTGCCGCGAACAAACGCTGTTGCAGGTATCTGCACATATGATGCGCACCCCGTCCTGGGTCATGCGGTCCGATGTCTTTGTTACCTCGTACATAGCTCGATTCCTTTGCCGTGACAAAGATACCAAAGTCTGACGTTTTTTTTACTTAGGATGTTCAACTAAGAGACCATTTAGTAAATACTCTTTTAGTTATCTTTTGCCGGAATTATCGCATATTTGCATTTTGTAAACCGGGGCGCAAACCGGCTCCGGCCAATGATCGATATGCCATTGAACAGCAATAGAATAATCCGCATCCTTTTTATCTGCCATGGGAATATCTGCCGCAGCCCGATGGCGGAGTTCATCCTGAAGGCGCTGGTAAGGGCGCGTGGCCTTGAAGGTGAATTCCATATAGAATCGGCGGCGGTTTCGGACGAAGAGTGGGGCAACCCCATCTATCCGCCGGCACGAAGGTGCCTGAGCCAGCACGGGGTTCTGTTCGACCCGCTCAAGACGGCCCGTACGGTGACGAAGGCTGATTATGCGCGCTTCGACAGGCTTATCTGTATGGACGAGAGCAATCTGCGCTGGCTGCGACGTATCATTGGCGAAGATCCGGAGGGGAAGGTGCATCTGCTTATGTCGTACACCGGCGTGCGCCGCGATGTGGCCGATCCGTGGTACACGGGCGACTTCGAAACCACGTTCCAGGATATCTTGGAAGGGTGCGAGGCTATGCTGCGGACTGCTTGGTAGATACTGGAGGGACCGATTTTGCGGATAATTTTGTATACTCGCAGTGTTAAGAAGATTTGGGATGGAAGCAAAAGAGAAAATCGCCCTTTACGAAAGTCTCCTGAAGGCTGTACCTGCCCTTCTGGAGGGAGATGATGACGAGATTTCCAGAATGGCCAATGCCGCAGCGGCCATCCACACGGCCTTCGGGTTCTGGTGGACTGGGTTTTACCGCGTCATCGGCGACGCTCTCGTGCTAGGGCCGTTCCAGGGGCCGGTAGCCTGTTCGCGCATCGCCTACGGAAAGGGAGTGTGCGGCAGCGCCTGGAAGGCAGGCCAGACCATCGTGGTGCCCGATGTGGAGAAATTTCCGGGGCACATAGCGTGCTCAAGCGAGTCGCGAAGCGAGATTGTCGTGCCCGTATGGAAGAGCGGGACGATTGCGGCCGTTCTGGATATCGACAGCGAGCGCCTCGGCACATTCGACGAGGTCGACCGACTCAATCTCGAGCGGATAGCGGAACTGATCTTTTAGACGTTTGAAGATGCGGCTCTAGAACGTGACGTCTTCTTCAGGCTTGGTGAAAGAGCAGAACCTCGCACTTGCATCCCTGAAGTAATAGACTGCTGTGTTGCTGTCGTTCTCGTCGTACATCGAACGGAGGTTAGGATAGGCATCGAGCATCGCTTTTTTTGCCTCGATGCGGGTGTCCTCCACCAGCGTGCCGCTCAAGCGCAGCCATTCGCTGCCGTTGAAGCAGCAGAGCTCCACCTTGGGATTGGCGGCAATCTGCTTGGCGACGTTCTTGACGTGCCCGGTCTGAATGTACAGTTTGCCATCGAAGATGTTAATGGTCCCGAACGGGCGGACTCTGGGCTGGTCGCCATCGACCGTGGAGATGTAATAGGTCCCGCAGGCTTTGATGAATTCGTAAGTCTTCTGCATATTCCGGGTTGTCAGAGTGTTATTTTGAGTGATGCTGGCCGCCGCTTCCTGAACGGAACCGTTGCTATGGTTGCCGCATCCTGCAAGTGCCAGGGCCGTGGCCAGTATGAATGTGAGCCGTTTCATAATGCCTGAACTTCCGTTTCGCTTAAATTTGTAGCTTTGCAGATGATGTCGATGTCCACGCCAAGAACTTTGAGGTTTTTGGCTGTTTCAATTTTTCCTTTGGCCTCTCCTTTGGCCTCTCCTTCGGCCCTTCCTTCGGCAAGCCCTTCAGCCCTGGCCTCGAGTTTTTCATCTTCGAGGGTGTTCATCCATTGAATCTCGTCCTGTTCTGACATAAGATAGTTCTCCTTTTCTTTTGGCGACAAACG
>JAZLKT010000015.1:0-9889 GCA_045597785.1 Candidatus Cryptobacteroides sp. | reverse complement strand
AAATGCGCAGCCATAAAGATATGCGTGGCCTAGAGGGGTTGATTGAATGGCGTCGCCACGTGAGATGCTTACCACCTTTGTCTTGAGGTTGACTGTAATAGTATAATAGTACCCTGTGTCGCTGAACCCGAAGGTGTTGAGCGTTAAGGAAGAATCGTCCTTGTCTCCTCTAGCCACGATTCCGGCTGTGTGAGCAGATGCATCGGCATTGCCGTTAAAAATATATTCTCCACCCCAGTCGGTGTTCTCCCAGAATTTGAATGCCCCGCTTGCGTTAACGAACTGAACATCGGAAATGGTGTAAATGCCTTTCTCCGTCGATTCAAGCACCATAGATCCTAGATTCCATTCACACTGGAACGCGGGGCCGCAGGTGTAGAGTCTTTCGGGATATACAGTCTCATCGGATTCGGTGAGTGTGAGTTTCATCTCATTAAGGTCGACCTTCACGTCGTATACCCCGGCCTCAAGCCCCCAGTTTGAGATGTTAAGAGAAGGGTCTCCCTTCCACTCGATAGGAATTGACCTGAGGCCGATAACTCCGTTGCTTTCGGTGTTCTTGGTCGCGGAATCAATGTAGTAAGGCTCGCCCCACTGGAATTCTCCGGAACCGTTCAGGCGATAAATCTTTATCACATCCTGATTAAGAGCCACGCTAGATGCCTCGAATACTCCGTCTGAGGTTTTTGCCAGAACAGTCGCAGAACCGCTGTCCCAGCCCCCGGGTGTGCCGGGGCCGTAGAGCGCCAGCTTGGCCGGGTCGCCGAGAACATCCGACTTGAATTCGAACGATGGCGAGTAGATTGTGCCGGCCGCTGCTGTGAATGCTATTGAAGGTACGGTCATTGCCCTTCCGTCCTCGGCCACGACTATGATGTCAATCTTGTCGGTGTACTGCTGCGCTGGAATGGCCATCATAACGCTGGTGCCCAGGTCGACAGGCTCGTCGAAGAATACCTCGGTGCGGTAGTAAGCGTCCGAAGTCTCGCTGATTGTCTGATAGTCCGATGTGGTGGTGAATGGACCGCTGAGCTTTTTGCTGTACGAGTTGAGCTCGATTGCCGAAATCTTTACATCCTCTTCGCCGAGGGTGGGAGTGATGCGTACATAGGACATTGCGTGCTTGAATGTCACTTCATCTTCCCCTGTGCCGAGAAGTATCGCGCTGGCGGGATCGAACCCTCCCGCGACATAATTCTGGTAGCGGGGAAGCACGATCTTTCCCTCAGAAACCGCCGACGAAGGGTAAACGGCGTAATATGGGCCGGTAAGCTGCTCGGCGAAAGTGAATTTGGCCGTGCTGCTGCCTCCGGAGGCCAGTGCGTTCGATTCAACCCCATTGACCGAAATCTTGTCTCCCGCGCTCCAAAGGACAGGATAAGTGTCGCCGTCTTTCTCGCCTAGCACCGTCTTGGTGCCGGGGGCCTTTACTGTCAGTTCGAAAACGGGACTTGCCGGGATGGTTATGGCCTTTTCCTGGCAGGACACTGCGGCTGCGAGCAGAACCGCAGGAATAATGTGAAACGCAACCTTTTTCATAATATTATCCAGGGATTTTCGTCTGACTCTTTAAGATCGGGTGCGTTGTATTCGCTGCCGCACAGACAGGAATTGACCACGATGTCTATCGGGATGCAATTCGGTGATACATACTTGTCCATAATTGGTTATTGTTTGTATATGTTTTTGAGTTCGTTTTCAAGAAGGATGTCGTCTTTGCTGGCGAAGGTAAGGAAATCGTCTGCCGAGCAGCATCCTCTGAAGGCGTTGTAGTAGTAATCGTTCCAGTCGTTGCGCCAGACCATGACGTAGGCCGTTTTGCGCCCGCCGACCAGGCCGTACAGCTTGTTTGTCCACCAGTACGGCTGTGTTGAATTGTTCAGAATGCCGGTCTCCGTGACGGCGAATATCTTGCCTCTGGCATCGGCCTGCGAGATGGCGTAATCGGCAACCAGTCCGGCTCTTGAGTCGAAATTCGATGTGGATGTCTCGTAGGCGTCAAGCCCGAGTATGTCGACGTATGCGTCGCCCGGCCAGGCCCACATATACACGTATTTGTTGTTCCAGTTTTCGTCCCAGCAGAGATGATGCAGATCGGGGGAGTAGGCCCAGATGAGGTTGTGGAGGCCTTTGGTAATTGTCATGTACTCATAGGTCATCTTCCACAGTTTCGTGAACGATTCGTCCGAGTTGTTGCCTACCGCCCACCAGAATCCGCTTCCGTGCCCGCGGTCGGTATGTTCGTGCCAGGGACGGAAAATAATCGGAATCGCTTCTCCGTCCGGCCCGGTGAGCGAGGCGAGGAAAGCCGCTGTCCTGTCCATCCACAGGCAGAATTTGTCGTGCAGGTCGCCTCCGGGAAGTATTCTTTCGATGACTCCGGTAACGGAGTTGTCGTTGTACAGGCCGTCGGTCGCCGGGTTGCCGCAATGCCACGAAATGGTGTTGACGGCGCCTCTGCCGTATGCGGCCTTGATGTGCTCTCTGACTGCAGAGAAGTAATTTCCGTCCACGTCGCGGTCGTTGCCTTTCTCGATTCCGGCCAGCTCCCATCCGCATACTGCAGGATGGCTTCCGGCCAGGTATTTGGTGTCGGAGTGGTCGGTGTCGCTGTTGTTGCGGCCTCCCCAGTACTGCCAGTTGTCAATGCCGAAGAGTGTGGGCATCTGCACGCCGAAAAGCGTCTTCCCGGCTGCGTAGAAGTTCTTCAGATTCGCGTACAAGGCCCTCGTCTGGCGCGTTGCGAGCGTGTCGCATAGCGTTGTAGGGGGCAGCGGCAATTCCTCTTCCGGTTCCGCGAAGCTGATGCTCATCGCCTGAAGGTCCACGCACAGTTTGTATGTCCCGCTTTCCAGCCCGAGTCGGCCCGGATAGATGTGCTTGACGTCCGCCCCTTTGATGAGTGTGAGGCTGTCGATGGATGCATCCGCGGTCATTCCGTACTGCGGAACCCAGACTCCGCTGACGGTGGGGTCGGTCTCGAAAATCTTGAGCCCGAGCGCGTGGGCGTCGTCATTTTCGTTGAAGTCCAGTTCAATCGCATCGGCCGTGTATTTGCCGTTCCCGGAACCGGTGAGAACTGCCGGCTTTGTCCAGCCTCCGTTCACGAGGGCGTCGCCCAGCAGATATAGTTTCTCGGGCCAGGTATCCCTCACATAGGGCAGAGGACAGTCGTATATGGTTCCGGCCGTGGCGGAGAATGATTCGCTGTACTGGACCATGCGCCCCTCGCCGCCCGATTCGCGTATGGTGATCATAAGCCCGGACGGGTACTCTCCCGCGGGGATGGCCAGGATGACTGTTGTGCCCAGAGGCAGCGACTCGTCACATGTTACGCTTATCGAGGAACTTCCGTCGGAATCGAAGCTGAGGGTTTCGTAATCGGTGGAAAATGTACCGGCGAGCATTTCTTCTCCCATCGATGTGATGGTTATTGATTTGATGCCCACCAGGTCGGAGGCATATTTGGGCACTATCGACATATAGGCCATGGCGTGCGAAAAGGCGACGGAGCCTTTTCGGCTGCCTTTTGCAAGCATTATCGAAGCGGCCGGGTCGAAAGAGCCTGCGCGGTATTGCTGTGCGGCCGGGAGAGTCAGTTTGCCCTGCCCGTCGGAATATGATATCAGGGCTGCGGCAGGATAGAGGCAGTTGCAGGTCTCGGCAAGCGGATAAGGGAATGAGAATACGGCCTCATTCGTGCCGCCCTCCTTGAGGGGAAGAGAATTGTCACCGTTGACGTTTATGTCATCCGAGGCCTGCCAGGCGACTTTGTAGCAGCCGTCGGCCTTTCCCGAGATGGTGGTGCGGTTGACGGTCCTGATGCCGGCCCTCAGTTCGTTGGCCGCCACCGGCGTGGGTTCGGACTCCGGCCAATCAACTTCGCAGGACGCGAAAGAGATGGCTGCAAGACATATTGATGTGAAGGCAAATCGTGCGCGCATATATCTTCGGACAAAATACTCCGAAATATATGTCTGCATGCTTACAAATCAATGACCATGAGCGGATAACGTTACAAATTGACGCGATTATACCTTTTCCTCTTACTCGCGGCTGCCGATGGATGGATCAAACGCAATTTTTTCCTGTAGCGCAGGAATGTCGATGCGGAAAGACACACCGGCACAAGCAGGTTCGTGCATTCTTCCCGCTTCGGGGTGATGCTGCGGTATGAGACCGGATATGGCCCTGACAAAAATACATCCTTAATGCGCTAGCGGCAGTCCCGGTCCGACTGAGTGCTCTAATGGGTTTTCAGAATGGAGAACCGTTCTTCAGGAGGGAATTTTTCGATGGCATAACGGAGCATTGTACGCGGCATGCGTCCGCTATTGGAATCCAGATAGCGGCGGAGACGGTCGGGATCGCGTTTGCCCGCATCTCTGAGCAACCATCCGACCGCCTTCTGCAGAAGGTCGTGAATTGGCTGGGGCTTATTGAGGAAAATGTCTGCAATTGCGTATGTGTCATCCACTTGCCCGTGGCGGATGAACTGCATGGTTGAAACGATGCCTATACGCTGTTCCCAAATGGTCCTGCCGTTGCGGGCAAGGTCATAAAGAAGGCTGCGGTCCCGCTCCAGCAGCCATCGCCCCAGAATCTCATAACAACTCAGGTCGACTAGATCCCAGTTGTTCACGAACTCCGTATGCCCCAGGTAGAAATCGACGCATCTCTGCTGCAGGGCGGTGTCCTTCCGTGCGCGGGTGAAAATCTGCACCAGTGTCAGCAGGGCTGCCAGCCTGACCTCGTGGTACTCGCTGCTTATGCACTCCTCGAGTTGGGCGAAGTCCGTCTGTTTCCAGCACGTCTTCACCACCTCGCGCGTCACCGGGACCTTGATCCCGAGAAACTTGTCTCCTTCGCCGTACTGACCGGGCCCCGTCTTGAAAAAACGCGACAGCCCCGCCACCTGCGACGCATCGGCGTGGGAAAGCATTTCCGAAAGAAGATGGTTCATATTTGCTGAAACAATGATATTTTTCAAATCTGAATAATCTAATTCTGATATTCTGGATATCCGCCTGCTACCCAACCTTCAATATTCCCGCTCTTCGTGTTTGTCGCTGATGCGCGAAATGCTTTGCGCGCTTCGCCGCTGTATCCGGTCAACAGCGGGGAAGCTGCCGCAAAGACTGCAAGTGCATAATGGGGTTTCATCTAATTGTCCTTTTTATGCCGTTCCCCGGCAAAGATAGTAAATGCCGCGGATTTAGGACAACGAAACCGGGGAGTTTACTTCGCAAGTCCGAAAGCGTCCGAAAGTTCCCGCATCTGAGCGTCGGTCATTCCTTCGGGCTCGAAACCCATGTTGCGTGAAGCGATGTAAATCTGGGCCGCCTTGTTGAGGACGTCCACCTGGTCAAATGCGGACATTATATCCGTATCGACTGCGAAGACGCCGTGCTTTTCCCACATCACCACGTCATAATCCTCGTCGATGACCCTGATGGTGGCCTCTGCAAGTTCGTTGCTGCCCGGCATAAGGTATGGCACCATTCCGAGCCCGCGCGGGCAGAATGCCTTGGTCTCCGGTATCATGCTCCAGAGCATCTTCGTAGCCACATCCTTCTCCATCCACTTCCTGCTGTGGGTAAGGGCGACGAGTTCTATCGGATGTGTATGCAGCGATGCGCGGTAAGGGGACCCCTTGCCAAGAAGGTAGTTGTGCACGGCAAGATGAGAGGGGAGTTCCGATGTCGGTTTGACCGGCTGCTGCGCAATTATTTCGTAATGGGCGCAGTCGTCGCAAATGCGGATTATGCTGCCGTTTGACATGGGGTCGCGGGCCAGGTCGCGCATGCGTTTCTGGGTGCCTTTGCAGTAAAAGAAACATCCCTTGAGATTGGGCAGGGTGCTGCCTATCTCGAAGGGGCCTGCAATTGCCGGCAACGCCTTTGTCTTTTCGTCAATCGTTTCGGTGATATTCACCGTTATGTTGCCACCGTTTCTTTCGGCCCAGCCCTTTTGCCAAAGGTAGAGGGCTACCTCGGCCGCCTGTTGAATTTCGTGTGTCATATTGTCAACGGCTCTGTTATCGTTTGGATGTTACCTCGGCCGCATAGCGGTCGATTTCGGCCATATATGCATCACCCGCGGGGACGTTGTTCCGTTCACAGAATTCGTCGTAAACGGCACCCCACGGCAGAGCTTTCGCCTCTTCGAGATAGGTGAGCACCTTGTAGGTCTCGCCTTTGAGTTCGCAGTCACGGATAATCGTGGTCGGCTCGAGAAGGGCGCGGAGCATACACTTCTGTGCTGCACGCGAGCCGATGACATACGCACCGATGCGGTTGATTGCGCCGTCGAAGTAGTCGAGTCCGTAGTGAACGCGATCCATTGCGCCTGCACGCACTATCTCGCTGAAAAGTTCGAGGGTAGGATCGTCCATAAGTGTCACGTGGTCAGAGTCCCAGCGGACAGGACGGCTGACGTGAAGCATCAGTTCCGGCACGAACTGGAGCACTGCGGAAACCTTTTCGGCAGGAGATTCGGTCGGATGATAGTGTCCTGTATCAATGGTCAGTATCTTGTCGTTCTTGGCGGCATAGGCCGTGTAGAAGTCGTGAGAGCCCACTGTGAAGCTTTCAAGCCCGATGCCGAACACCTTGCCCTCGATACAGTCTTTCATGTGCTCCTTCTTTTCGGCGAAAACCTTGTCGAGAGAATCCTTGAGGTATTCGCGATAGAGCATATGGTTCACGCTCATATCCTTGCATCCGTCATGCACCCATACGTTCATTATGCAGGGATCGCCCTGGGCTTTGCCCATCGCGTCCGCGATGTCGCGACAGCGTTTGGTGTGCTCAATCCAGAAATCACGGATGGCCTTGTCGGGATTGGACAGGCTGAGGTTGCCGCTCTTCGGGTGAGAGAAAGACGTGCTGTTGAAGTCCAGCGGAGTATTGTTCTCGCGGCTCCACTGCATCCAACCCTCGAAATGCTCCGGACCGACTTCGTTGCGGTCTATGAACTTGCCGTCGAATTCGCCGTAAATCTCGTGGAGGTTAAGGCGGTGGCTTCCCGGGATCAGACTTTTTGCCTTGAGGATATCCGCCCGCAATTCATCCACGTTACGGGCTTTGCCGGGATAATTGCCTGTGGCTTGGATACCGCCTGTCAGGTCGCCTGCGCTTTCAAATCCGGCCACATCATCCGCCTGCCAGCAATGCATGCTGAGGTGGAAGTTCTGAAGTTGTTCCAGCACCTTCTCGGTGTCAATACCAAGCGCAGCGTAGCGCTCTTTTGCGAGTTCGTAACTCTGATGAACTTTCTGGTCTTTCATATCAAAATATTTTAGTTTCAATCGATTTGAGTATATCGCGTCTTGACAGGCCTGCCTGAACCATCACGTTGCCAAGGGCCGTGCCTTCGGCGGGCCCGGCGACCACTTTCACGCCGCATGTCCTGGCTGTAAGGGCATTGAGGAAGCTGTTCTGGCTGCCTCCGCCTACAATATGAAGGGTCTTTATCTCGAACGGAGCAATTTCCTTGAGCATAAAGAACACTTCGGCATAGCGTGCCGCAAGTGAATCGTAGATTAGGCGGAACAGCTGCGCATCGTTCTGCGGTGCTTCCCACCCGCGCTCTTCCATATAGGCGGCAATCGCGGCAGGCATATCCGTGGGAGATGCGAAAACCGGGTCGTCGGGATTGAAAACATTGCCGGATTCGCCTGCCGCCTCGGCCATCGCGGCGATTTCGGCGAAAGTATAGTTGCGCCCCTGCTCGCGGATTTTTGCAAGGCACTGTTCAAGTATCCACATTCCGGTTATATTCTTCAGAAGACGCGTCGTACCGCCTATGCCGCCTTCGTTCGTGAAGTTCATCCGGAACATCTTATCGTTGATGACAGGCTCGCGGGTCTCGATGCCCATAAGACTCCAGGTGCCTGAAGAGAGATAGGCAAAGTGCCCGTCTTCGGCGGGAACGGCGGCAACCACGCTGCCCGTATCGTGGCCGGCGACGGCAATGACGGGAATATCTCCGAGCCCCGTTGCGGACTTTATGCCCGGCAGAAGAGTGCCGACCATATGGCCCGGATAAACAATCGGGGGGAATTTGGCGGCGTCGACACCGCAGACCTTGAGAACCTCGGCATCCAGGGTTTTGGTGCGCGGATTCATAAGAGCGGATGTGGAAAGAATAGTGTATTCGCACACCATTTTTCCTGTCAGAAGATAGGATATCGCGTCCGGGATGAAAAGAATTTTTTGAGCATCTGCAAGCTCGGCGTCCTTGGTCTGGGCATAGAGCTGGAATACCGAGTTGAAGTTCATTATCTGAATGCCGGTCCGGTTGTACAGCTCCCGGCAGGGCATTTCCTTCAGGAATTCATCCTGTGCGGCGAATGAATACGGATCGCGATACGAACGGGGCATGCCGCAAAACTTCCCGTCCGCCTTCACGCCTACGAAATCGACACCCCAGGTATCGATGCCGATGGACTCGATTTCGACCTTCCTTTGTGCGACAAAAGACAAGCCTTTGAGAATATTCGAGAAAATATCGTCAATATCCCAATAATACTTGCCGTCTTTGGAAACAAGCGGAGTGGGAAAACGGTGAATCGTTTCCATCTCAACCTTTTTTTCCGGAGAGACGCTCGCCAGAATCACCCTTCCGCTGGTAGCGCCCAGGTCTATCGCAATATAATTCCGCATAGTAATCACTTTTTTGCAAAGTTATTGGAACAGGCAATCCGATTCTTGCTATATTTGACAAAAAATCTTTAAATTCTGATATCGGGATGTCGCAAGAGTCCATTCACATCAAATACCTCGTATCGAATCCGCGTGATACGCAATGGGGACTGACGATTATGTCCGTAGGTATGCAGGAAATAGCGCCGGATGAGGAATACCCGCCGTACGGGCATCCTGTCAGATACCATTTCGCCCCAAACAAGGGCCGGGTGCTTAGTGAATATCAACTTATATTTCTGACACGTGGCGCTGGAAGATTCTACAGCGAATTTACCGACAAGGAGGGGATAGTTGTCAAGGAGGGCGATATGTTCCTCCTTTTCCCCGGTGTGTGGCATAGTTACAGGCCTGAGTCTGCATCCGGGTGGACTGAAATGTGGATTGGCTTCAACGGACAGATTGTTGAGCAATGGCACAAATCGGGGCTTATCGATCCAGCCAGACCGGTTTTCCACGTAGGCGTGAAAGAGGAAATAGTAAGTCTCTACAGACAGGCTATGCGGTTTGCAGATGCCCAGGAAGCCGCATTCCAGCAGATGCTGTGCGGGATTGTCTGCAATCTGCTGAGTTCAGGCATCTATTACGACAGGAATGCCGGTTTCAGGAAAAACAGGATTCAGGATCTGATAAGCGGAGCCAGAGCCTATATCAGCAGCAATCCGGTCGAAGCCACCCCCGAATCCGCCGCGGCGCACGTTAATATCGGATATTCGAAAATGAGGAAACTCTTCAAGCAGTACACCGGCTTGACATTAGGGCAGTACATCGCGGAAGTGCGTGCCAATAAGGCAAAAGACCTCCTGTCCAACACGGAACTTCCTATCGGAGAAATAGCGTTGAAACTTGGATTTTCCAACGAGGAATATTTCAGCACATATTTCAAGCGCATAACCGGAGGCTCCCCGCTTGCCTACCGTCGCAAGATGTTCGGCGTTACCGACTGCCGCATCCCCTGACCCCTGCCGCCTGCGACGCATCGTCATGCGAATTTTTTGGCTCACGCGCAAAACCCTGTGTTTGCTCCCTGCCACCACCGGCACGCGCTACGGCGACACCAACCACCTGCCGATTACTACCCGTCAATCTGCCACCTACCGATTGCGCGTTCAAGCACAGGTAAATACCCTATATCGTCCCAAACTCAAAACCGAAGTGCATGACCCCTTGAAAGAGCGCGCTCT
>JAZLKT010000014.1:0-24142 GCA_045597785.1 Candidatus Cryptobacteroides sp. | reverse complement strand
CCTGCCGCCGGGACGAGGGCCTGGTTTTCCATTTATTTCACCTGGACGGGGACCGGAGCCGGGCTGGCGTGTATAGGAAGAACAGCCGTGTATGCGGTCGTGCGAAGAATGCCTTACCGAGCCGGGGCCGTTGTAGGTTCCTCTGGTGCCGGGGGCGGTGCCTACGGAGCGGGGCTGCGAAGAACTGCCGGCAGCGCGCGGAGCACCGGAATAGCTTCCCGAGGGCCTTGCCGAGCTGCTGCGGGGCGCCATGCTGCTCGAAGAACTTCGGCTGACCGAACTGCTACCCGCACTGCGCGGAGCGCCGGAATAGCTTCCCGAGGGCCTTGCCGAGCTGCTGCGGGACGCCGGGCTGCTGCCGTACGAGCGGCTGGACGACGAACGCGAATAAGACGAGCTCGAAGGACGGCTGGACTGCTGGCTGGAATAAGACGAGCGGGACGAACTGCTGCGCGACGGCCCTGACGAATGATAGCCCGACGATGAGTGCGACGGGCTGCTGTGGGACGACGAGTGCGAATAGGTCGAGCGCGAAGAAGAAGATAATGATGAATGCGATCCCGACGAACGGGATGAATATGAGGATGAACTGTGCGAACCGCCCGATCTGCTTGAAGAACCGGAGCGTGACTGCGCGTAAGTCGGTGCACAAGCGAGCGCTCCTATGAGCGAGAGGCATAGCGCAATGTTGACGACTCTTTTCATATAAAAGTATTTAATGGTTTGATTTTCCCCAGGAAATATCCAACGCCTTGCGGACTACAGGACTGATTTCAAAAGTCAGGCCAAAGTATTCCGGAATCGGATTCCCGGAGAAGAGGACATCATCACGCCGTGCTATTGCAAGTTCCACCGCCTCCTCGACTGAAAGATCAGGCTTGTCTTTCAACGCGTAGCTCAGGGCAGAAAGAAGATAGTTCTCAATGCCTATAAGATTCACCGCTACGAGTTTACCGTGTTCTGTCGTTATCTTGAGCGAACCAGCAAAATAAAGCGGTTCATGCTGGGGGAAAAGTATGAACGAAGGCTCAGCAAAAAGGGTGGAGCGTGTTTTCCGGTCGAAGAAAAGCTCGTCGTAGAGCATACCGTTATAATCGATCCGGCCGTCACGGAGTGTGACTTTCTGCGGACCAGCGCCATCTGAAATCATCTCGAACTCTATCTGCTCGCCGCGGTACACGCCCACTTCGATGACCGATTGCGTGCGCGTGAGGCGCTGTGCGACCATCTCCTCCTCTTCGGCGCTTATGGTCACCTCGTCGAGCACATCTTCGAGCAGGGCCGGAGTCAACTTATCGAAATCCTCCTTGCGCGGGCAGACGAACATTCCGGCCATGTCGGCGGCTCCGAAAGTCATGGTCAGATGGTCGGCCCCTTCGGAGAAGTAGTGGTGCGAGCGCAGGGCGCTTCGAAGTGTCACGATACAGCGGAATTCGCCGTGGTGGCAGTATATGAACAGGTTCAGATGCGGTTCGGGGTCGCCATCGGCGAATGGCGCGCAATCAACAAGCCTGTAGAAAAGCTTGGCAAGAGACTTGGGCGTGTCGGCCTTGAGAGCATAGACACCGCGGCAGAAGTGAGGGTAATGATAGAGTCTCGCATCCTGCTGCACCGTCAAAGGCTGGTTCTCGGGGTTGTCGAGGAACTCATCCACCGCCACCTGGAGCGGAAGCATTCCCTTCGGGCAGCTCTGAAAGTGGAAATGGTCCGGAGCGCTGGCTCCGCTCTGCGGGCCGTTGTAGAACACCAGATACGACGGATACTTGCGCGCAAAATCCATCATATCCACGAAATAGTGCCAGATGCTCTGGGGCACGTGTTCGTCGCGCGCGATAACAAGATGTTCGGGGAAGATCGGGTACGGATTGACCTGAACGTTATAGCGGCGCGATTTGCGTCCATCGAACTTGATGTGGAACTGCTCCGCGGGGCGATGTTCAACGCAGAGGAAACACGGCCTTGCGGCGAGCCCCTCGCGGCTCACATCCGCCGTTGTCGATGCAATGCGGCAAGGATTGAACTGGGCCTTTGCCGCTATGCCGCCGATGGTGAAATCGCGGCACAAAGCAGTCTTGAGCGAACGGAAATTGGCCGAAGCGACAGGCCATACCGACAACTGGTCCTTTATGAACTTCCTTACATCTTCCATATCCTACAGCAGCGAGATGAGTCTGTCCTTGTAAAGCTTGAACTCTTTTTCAAGGATAGGGGTAAGCAGGCCGGTGCCCATGGCCGCCTCAATCTCCTCTATGGTCCAGAACCGCCCGTCGCAAACCTCGTAATTGTCGGGATGAAGTTCAGAGCCCCAGATGGTGGCATAGACGTTCACAAGTTCGTTCTGGCCATCCGATTCGTAAAGATAGTTGTCGAAATACTGGGGATTGAAATCGAAGAGCCCGAGTTCTTCGGATGCTTCGCGGTACAGGGCCTCCTCGTAGAGTTCGCCGTAGATGACGTGGCCTCCGACGGCGATGTCCCAGAGGCCGGGATATGACGACTTGTTCGAAGAACGTTTCTGCAGGAAGAAGCGCGAATACCGGTCCATCAGGTGCAGGTGCACTGCCGGATGCAGCGGTTTGCCTTCCCTATGGCAGAAGAAGCGGCTTGCCTGTGCGACGACAACACCGTTCGGCTCGACAACCGGAAGCATTTCAGCGGCAGCCGATTCCGCACCCATTACTGGTGCAGGTGAGAACGGATAGATGAGTTCTATCATCAGAGCACGTAGTTTATTATTTCAAGCTCTTCGGGAGTATAGAGAATCAGGTCGAGCAGGTCGGGCCTGTACATCGCCAGAAGCATAAACGCCAAATAGAAGATAGCCGCAAGCAGAACAAGCACAAGCGGGATTATCCACCACAAAGCACGCTTGCGGCGGCGACGCACTTTTGCCCTGATAGCTGCATCATCCAATTCGCTCTGCAGCGCGGTTTCCCCGGGTTCTTCAGCCGGTGCGGTCTCCTTCGTCTCTTCCGCCGTTGCCGCTTCCTCCCGCCCGGCAGCCGGAGCGGCATCATCCGAGAGCAATTCAGCCAGCGAGGGCACTCCGATGCGCTGACGCATCGACACGGGGGCAAGCGCAAAGCCATCGGGGAAAATGTCCAGGTCGGCATCGCTCACGAAAAAGAACGAATTGTCTTTCGTCGCGCGAAGTCGGCCGAGGCCCGGGAGCGTGACGCTCTTTTCGCGGCGGAGCTGGGCGGCCAGGTCCGAAAGGAACTTGCGGACCGTATTCAGTGCCGCGCGCTCATCGATGGAAGCTGCGGCTGCATAGGCCTCAACGAGCGAATTATCCTGACTCGGGGCCTGTGAGAACGACACTCTGCGGTAGGGTGGGTTTATGGTATATCCCCTGTCGGAAAAAGATGCCGGCACAATCTCGCACACGAAAGTGCCGAGACCGGGCATACCCACTTCGTCCTTATCGAGGAGAAGTGCTTTCAGAAAGCCGGACAGGAGTTCGATATCCATAAGCACGCAAATATAAGGATTTTTTCTCTAAAGAGCCCGCTTCGGGGCACCCGGTTTCAGAAAGATATTTTTCGAAAAATATTTGCAGAAATGAATTTTTGTAGTACCTTTGCCATCCCATCCGCGGGATGGGGATTGCAATATTCCTCCTTAGCTCAGTTGGTTAGAGCACCTGACTGTTAATCAGGGGGTCCTGGGTTCAAGTCCCCGAGGGGGAGCCAAAGCGGACAAATCGTTAGAATAAGCGGTTTGTCCGTTTTCTTTTTGTTTGCAAGCCTCTAATACATTGAATCCAAATATTGATTATTTTCGCAAGCAGTATGAAAAGGATTATATCGGCCATCGTGCCAGCATTATTATGCATGCAGCTCACTGCACAGGAGTACAAGTATCTTCGCACCTGCGGAAGCGACAAGGGCGAAGTGATTTATCAGGTTACCAAGGACAAGAACGGAACATCCCTGTTCATCCAGGTCGGAGAGCAGAAAAGCTATCATAAGTTAGACGGCAATAACAGGAACACATACTGGCGTTGCGTGGACCCTGGCAAGAAGATGGATGTGGAGATATCCCTTGAAAACGGCGTCTATCATATAACCGGAACGAGCAACGGTAAAAAGATGGACAAGACCGAAGAGAGTAAGGGACTCCCCTGGTATCAGAACCTGGGGTATCTCAGTGGAACCGTCGTGCCTGACAGCGGAAGCGTAAGGTACGAATGCTTCCAGCCCGGGCCATTCTCTCTCCATCAGATGGCGGCTGAAAAATATGCCGAGGATTCAAATGCCACCAGGACATGCGTCCGTGCCCACCCTGCAGGAGTTGCCAGCAAGATGTACCACGCGGATTATTATTTTTCGCCGGAAACAAGACTTCTGATTGGTTACAAGGCCGTAGAGGGCGTTCCCGGCACTCCGGTAACCACATGGACACTGGTCAAGTAACCTTCCGATCAGTATAGCCTTCCCATATACCCCTCTGTTCTCAGTCCCTTCTCGTAATAGAAGAAATAGTTGAATACGGGGTTATCTTCTCCTATATTGTACTGTGCAGCCAGGATTGTATAACTCTTGCCGTCTTCCATTTCTATGTCCACGTCTATGCGGCTGATATCCGATTTAAGGTAGAGTTCAATGGAATCCTTTCTTTCTTCGTACCAGTGATTGGTGTATAAATAAATGTCGCCATTGTATGGAGGGCTCTGCAACACTTCGTTATCCACAATAGTTGTAAGATACAGATCCTTGCAGATGCGGCCCCTTTCTGTGGGGCGGACGTAGTATGAAAATCCGTCAGCAGAATCGAACAACATGAATTCAAACGCCATATGGGGCTCGAGATACTGGATTTCCGTAGTGGTAAATCTGCACAGGCGAACGTTACCCATAGGCTCGAAAGCGCCAGGCTTTATACAAAAGGCATATGCATAATAGTCCGTCTGCGGCTTGAGATTCACAAACAACCTGCTATGCCCGGGACCCATCAGCCAGAAATCCATCCAGGAGGCATGGTATTCTTCCCGGCCGGAAACACTTTCCAGCCATCCGTCATACCATTCCCTTTTTTTGTCCACTATCATCTGCGCAAGATCTTGTCCCGTCTTTCCGGAAGCGATAAAATCCTCGTATTCGGATACTTCAATGACATCATAGAAAAACGCGACGTTATCGTCTTCAGGGGTCACGGAGATGGATACCTGTGTTCCCAGCAGCCCTTCGAATTCGAACTTAAATCCAGTGGGGGACGAAGTTCTGACCGGCTCATAATCGCAAGAATGCAAGAGTATGCATGACAGCGCGATCAGTATGTATCGTATTATTTTTCTCATTTTTGCGGTAATTTAGATATCACCACGGGATTCCAGAAGGTCCATACAACAGAAGAGGAAGCGGAGACATCCGCTGACATGATTGCCGTAATGTCCGAAATTGTATATGACATTGCTGTTCCCCAAAAAACGTCTCAAGGAGACGGCATTGACGTATGGAACAACATTGTCATCGATTGAATGAAAGAGATAGATGGGGCAGCCAGGTACGGGAAAGCTCACTACGGAATTGTCCAGCATAGCTTTGTACATTTTGGTCATAAGATCCTCCGACTTGTTCCTGGCTTTTTCCGTCATTATGGCGCTCAGTTTGTTGGAACCCATCATAAATGTTATTTCCCGCATCGGATAACGCTTGGAATTGAGCCATTCATCCATGTTATCAACCATCTGAGGGAGGAAAAAACCACCATACTCGAGGTTCAGATGTTCCCCGACGTTCATCCCCTGGATAATCATAGGAATGGCACAAGGGTAGTCCGTGAAATCGTTGTCTATCAAAGTATCATAGGTCGCGCAGATATCATAGGGACCACCTCCGCACATAGCAAGCCGGATATCCACGTCGGGATGGAACCATTCCAGTTCGTGCGCCACGGACATAGTGGTGGCTCCTCCCTGGGAATAGCCCAGGAGGAAGATGTCATCATATTTCGGGGAACAACCGATCTTATTCAGGAAAGGCAGAGCGGCATAGTACATATCAATGACGTTGTTTGCCGTAAGGGATGCGCAAAGATACGGATGAATCTTGTCCCAGCTCGCCCCGTATCCGATATAGTCGGGTTCAACGACGGCGATCCCTTTCGTGGCATAAATAGCCTCCATCGGCACCTCCCGACTCGGAGCTTCACTGTCAGCACCTATTGTAAAATGGCTTACAAGCATTATGCGCGAGACTTTTCCGTCAGCAGGGAGGATTATCCTTCCTGACAGAAGTATCCTGTTCCCATCCTGATCGGTACTGTAGTATGTCCCGCAATATGAACGGATCGAAGAACTTTTCCAGCAGGATATGATACTCTTCATCAGGCCCGCCCCGTTCGTGTGTGTGGTTTTTGTCTGGATTTCACCTTCGAGGACATCACGGACAGCCTCGCCGCCTACAAGACGGCTGGACATTATCTTGTCCGAATTGTATGATGCGATTTCGGAAGACAATGGTATGAAAGAATATTCCTGGTCGAGGTCCGAATAATCTTCGAAGGACACCCATTCCGTTTTGGAAAGAGTACAGGATGTGGCATAAAGAACACAGATGAAATAGGCAAGTATCTTTTTCATAACAAACGTTCTCAGAATCTGTAAGAAACACCTGTGCGCATGAGCTGAGAGCCCATCAGGAACATCACGTCCTTGTTCTGCATGGCGAACATTCCGCCGAAATCGAAGAATCCCCACCAATGTCCGTTTCCTGCAGTCAGCCCTATGAATCTAAGGTCGCACGCAGCTCCGACAGCGGTGTGCCTGCCGCGATAATCCGTTTCGCTGCCACCGTTGAAGTCGACACCCGCTCCCAATGAAGAATATAATCCAATGTGCTGACGGCGGAAATAGTTGAAGCGGACGGTGGGCATAAGGCATAGATTGAAGAAATTCTGCGGACTGGAAGAGAGGAGCCTGTTGGAATTGTCATAGGTATTCAGCTTCCAGGACGTATTCTGGATATCCACATTCAGGCCAGCGCTCAGCCAAGGCAGGAAATGCCACATATACTCGATGGAGACGTGAGGCGTATAGCTGTAGTCCCTGTTCTCGGCAGCTTCGGAGCCATCCGGGAAATTCATATAATTTCCGTGTACCTGGTCGTGCCATACCATAGTTTCAAACAACATATCCCCGATTCCGAACCTGACTTCCTGACGGAAAGGCCAGGTCTTTCCGCTATCTGGCCAGCCGGGCGTTCCTGCCGCCGCGGCTACACTGACAAATAGCACCAGGAGAGAAAAGATTTTTTTCATATTCGAAAATCAGACTTATCAATAACAAAATCCGGCATACCGTCATCGTGGCGGCCGACACGAATGAATTCCATTCCGGCCGCCTGTGCTCCGGCTCCGTCCGTATCGAGGCGGTCGCCCACCAAAGCCGTCTGTTCCGGAGCGGCACAGAGCAGGGATGCCACCCCGACGAAGGCTTCGCGGCAAGGTTTGAACCCACCTAACGACGGGGCGTCGACTATTACATCGAAAAGTGAAGGGTCAATGCCCAATGCATCAAGCTTCATCCCGGCGGCTCCGTAATCAGAGAAACAGGCCAGTCTGACACCTGATTCGCGCAAGCTCTGCAACAGTGGTATCACCCAAGGCTTTGGATGGCAGAAACGGTGCACCGAGCTTACCTGCGCAGGGAGATAGTCGTCAAAAAACCATCGGCGCATTATCTCGGGGCTGCCTCCGGGCAGTATTCTTGACATCGTGCTGAAAAGGGCTTCGTACGCGGCATCTGAACTGCCGAAATATCCGCCTGCGAGTCTGCGACGCGACTCTCTCTCCCGGAACATCATACCTAATCCGGATAGATTCGACGCAATAAGATGACGCTTCATAGATGAATTGTCATACAAAGTACCGTCAAGGTCGAATATTACCGCTGCGAATTTCATTCACCGTCCATTGTGTAATTCACTATGGCAAGATTTGAAATTATGCTGTGCTTGATCTCATCTTGAGCCAGCACGTTGGGCTTGAACCTCGATGCGTCACCGTGGGTAGATTCCAGGTATTGTTCTTTGAAAGCATCGAAGGAGTTGGGGCCAAGACGGAATGAAACAGGCTCGTTCAGACGGAAACTGTCCCTCTTGGCCGCATATTCCATATTCCGTTCCTTGATGTTGGTATCGACAATATGTCCGAAATTGTCGGCCTCATCCTGAGTGGTCGTCTGATCAGCGAACTCGAAATATAAATCATAACGGCTATTGTCCAAATTCGCATACGCCACGAAGTAGTTCAAATTCTTTCCGGTCGATTCAATCGCCTTGTTTACAGCCGAAATGAACTGGCCCTCATATAGTTTCTCTCCGGTTATGGATACAATTCCGTTCACCTTCTGCACCATATGGATTCTGTGGGTATTGACGAATTTCGAACCTACCGAGACGATGTCATTCATATTGTAGCGGTAAAGCCCGGAAAATGTCGTCACGAGAGGACAGTACTCCTCTCCTTCCTCCAACTCATCAAGCTGGTAGATTCTCGCGTCGGGATTGTTAAAGTCGGCAGCCTTGCGGAATTCATAATAATGCAGATGAGGAAACAGTGTAGTCTCGATGCTGTCATCAAGCACAATACCTGCGCGGCATTCGGAAGAGAAGTATGCAAATTCCTGATGCAGCATCTTTTCCGGAAACGTACCGGCAAGTTTATCCAGATAAATACGGGTGTTTCCGCACTTCCAGGTGGACAGAACCTGAAGATTAGGCCAGAAATGCTTGGGGAGCACACAGCCGTAGCGTTCTTTCAGTTCACGCAATTCCGCGGCTCTCTCCGGGTTGGGTTTGAGATAAGGCCGGCAAGCTTCACGTATCTCCTCCGGGATATCGACTTTTTCACTCATCGTCCCCTCTTCAATGTCCTTGACATATTCATCCCACCACCGGTCCACATTGTGCTGCATTTCAACCATAGTGGAAGGATTTGCCGCGACTACCAGGGTGACGTTCCTTTCAATGCCCATACGCATTATTGCGTAGTTTCTGGCCGTATAGTCATCGATGTTGAAGATGTCGCAAGGAGAGACATACAGTTTTTTTATGAAACCCGGGCAATGCTTCTGGGTAAAGCCTGACACTGAACCGTAAATCGTTCCGTCAGGGGTGTACCCCTCAATCTGCTTTCCGGTCACGGAAACAATGTAGCCACGGTAGACATCAGGTCTGTTCATTATGAAATTGAACAGCCAGACCTTGTTCAATTTACCATACACCCCCTTGAGGTATTTCGGGGAGATGGGTATCCACTTGGGCTCTCCTGTGGCTCCTGAAGTGGTCGCATAGAGAACCGGATGGCCTTTGAAGAGGACATCGCCTTCTCCATCTTTCATCCTGTTCACATACGGCCGGAAATCCTCGTATTCCATTATGGGGATACATTCACGATAACGGCGTAACAGTTCTGCGTCATCTCCGGCTTCGAGTATATACGAGAACCTGTGATCCTCGCCGAATACGGTATCTTTTCCATACTTGAGAATGGAGCGGAGTGTGGCCGCCTGCGCACAGCCGGGATTCTTGCTGGCTTTCTTCAATTTGAGATATTCCAGTCCACCTGCCAATGTCAGAAGTACATTCGGCACGAACGGTGAATGCTTGTCTTCATTTAATTGCATTTCTCTTTCTATTTATTATTGTATTACGTGAGACAAATATAAACAAACAAAGGCATAGCCGAAAATGACGTCCATAGAAACGGATACTTAAGCCAGCTTTTGTCCTTATCCAAAAAGCGGGCGGCTACACGCGCAGGAACACTTTCTTCTTATAAAGAGGAAGCGTCAGCGCGGAAATCAGGAGCACGACCAGAATCGCATAGACAAGCGATCCGCCGCAGTCGCCGAACACGGGCTGAAGCAACGAAGTGTAGAGCAACTTCTTGATGCCGAACCGGCGGGCAAGAGCAGACCATATCTGCGAGAGCATATATGCATAGATCGCATTGGTTCCAAGCACCTTGAAGAACGAGCCCCAGCGGCCGTGACCACGCACATCGATGATTTCGATGAGCAGTGCAAGCAGCAGCGAGCCGGCGCCGCAGGTTACCAGCGTGTAGGACGAAGTCCAGATTTTCTTGTTGATGGGGTCGAGGTACTGCAGAAGGAACCCTGCGAAAAGAAGCGCAGTGCCGAAAAGGGCAATCCTGCGCACCCGGTCGTGGTCGTCCTTATTGTCGAGGATGAGTCTCCCGACAAAAGATCCGAGCAGCACGTGCGCAACGCCGGATATCGTTCCGACCAGCGATTCGGGTTCGAAGGCGAAACGCACGTCGCCGGCCCATTCGCTTATCATATGATTCGCTCCGAGCAGACGGCAATCGACCCTCGCAAGCAGGTTGTCAGGCGACTGGACATAGCCGTTGAAGCATTTGAGAAGGACTATGTAGCCGGCAAGAAGGGTGAAAGCGATGGGCAGATGGAATTTCGCGGGAATGAACAGATACACCAGCGCTCCAAGCATATACACAAGGGCAAGCCTCTGGAGCACGCCCATTATGCGCATTCCGCCGAAGTCGAAAGTTCCGCCCACCATGGCGGATATATTGCTCACGATAAGGCCGAGAAAGAAGATGGCCGCCGTCCTGCGGAAAATTCGGCCCAGAGCCGAAGACTTCCGTCCTTCGGAGTACTTCTTCAGCGAGAAACAGAGCGCTACGCCCATTATGAACATAAAGAACGGGAAAGCGAGGTCGGTCGGAGTGAGACCGTTCCAGGCAGAATGGTTGAGAGGCGCGTATGAGTGCGGACCTCCCGGGTTATTGAACAGGATCATCGCGGCAATCGTTATTCCGCGCATTACATCCAAGGCTTCAATTCGTTTTGCCATAGCAATATATTTTTACGGACAAGCGGGCCGTCCGGGAGGGATGGTCCGCTTTGCCGATTCAGAATACCCGATTATTCTTCAGGTGCGATTGCTCCCATAGGGCAGGCATCGGCGCAAGTGCCGCAGTCGATGCAAACGTTGGGGTCAATTGTGTAAACGTCACCTTCTTTGATGGCACCGGAGGGGCACTCGCCCATACAGGTTCCACATGCTACGCAGGTATCTGCAGAAATTTTGTAAGCCATAATTGTATTTGGTTAATATTTGGTTCAACGGATGCGAAATTAGTAATTTTATCGCAAAAAAACTAAATTTGCGCGATGTTTATCAATGTTCCGATATTGCTTCTGGCAGCTGCTTTGGCCATCTCGGGCTGCGCGTCGAACGGCGGCAGTTCCAAAGCGGCGGCAGCGGCAGCGGCGTCGGAAGCGGCAGCTTCCGGCAGCGGGGAGACGGCGGCAGCTTCCGGCAGTGCCATCGTCAATAACAGCAACAGCGGCAGCAGCGGTGACAATGCGGCATCTGCCGGGAAGCCCGCCGAAGCCAAATCGGCTGAAGCCAAGACAGCAAAAAGCGCGATTCACTTCGGAGGCATAATCGACATTGACAGGACCATCTACGACTGGGGCGACGTATCCACTGCGGACGGCCCCTTAAACTGCAGCTTCGAAGTGACGAACATCTCCGCCACACCAGTGACAATCACCAGCGTGGTAAGTTCCTGCGGCTGCACCGGCGTAGAGTGGACACGCGAAGCCCTGCAACCGGGCGCGAAAGGTTCCATCAAGGCCGTCTATTCCAACGACGAGGGTGCGTACGCCTTCGACAAAACGCTCACCGTCTATTTCGACGCGGCGAAAAAGCCTCTGATCCTGCACCTCCGCGGAGTCGTGCATCAGGGCGAAGTCACGCTCGAGAACTCATTCCCCGAAAGGCTTGGGGACCTTGGCTTCACGGCCCTTTCCATCAAAGCCGGCAATATGAGCCAGGGCGAAGTCAGAAGCGCCTTCATCCGCATAGCCAACTTCTCCGAAAGCAGCAAGACCGTTTCGCTCCGCAGCCTCAGTGCACAACTCGAATTCGGAACCGGGTCGATAAGCATCGGTCCCAGGGGCAAGGGCGAAATTTCCTACACCGTTTCTTCGGACCGCGGCCTATGGGGCAGAAACACCTACGAGGCCGAAGTGCTTGAAGACGGGCACGCGGTCGGCCGCATCAGCCTCTGGGCCGTTACCAAAGAAGATTTCAGCGCCCTCACGCGTGAGGAGAAAAAGGCCGGGCCCACCATCTCGCTCGAAGACAACACATTCACCTTCGACCCGCAGAGCGCGGACAAGCCCATCGAAGCCGTGTTCCGCTTCAGCCCGACGGGCGATTTCAAAATCTATAAAATCGACCTCGACACCCCGGGCGCGAGCGTCAAAAGCATCAAGGACTCGGAGATACGCATAAGCATAGAGGGCGGCTCGCTCGAAAGCGGAGAGCAGACCATTCTGGCGACTCTTTACACGAATTCGCCCCTCAGGCCCGTTGTAAACCTCTTTATTACCGGATTTATTTATTAAATTTGCCGGCTTTCAAACTGGATTATGGCAGAAAAAAAGATACTTACCCCGATCGAACAGGTAACATACACCGATGACAATATCCGCACGATGGAAGGTGTGGAGCATATCCGGCAACGCCCGGGCATGTACATCGGCCGCCTCGGAGACGGAAAGAACATAGGAGACGGAATTTACGTTCTACTCAAGGAAATCATCGACAACTCTGTGGACGAGTTCGCGATGGGCGCGGGCAAGCAGATAGACATCACCATAGAAGATAATACCGTGACCGTGCGCGACTACGGACGAGGCATTCCGCTCGACTCGGTAGTGAAGGCGGTGAGCATACTCAATACCGGAGGAAAGTTCGACGACAAAGCCTTCAAGAAGTCCGTCGGCCTCAACGGCGTCGGCACCAAGGCCGTCAATGCCTTGTCGGAGTGGTTCTACGTCTGCTCGCATCGCGACGGCATGTGCTCGCATGCCCGTTTCGAGAAAGGCAAGCTCATCGAAAGCGCCAAGGAGCCGACAAAAGAGAAGAACGGCACCCTGGTTCGCTTCTACCCCGACAAAGACCTCTTCAAAGACTTCAACTACCATCTCGACTACGTCGAAACGATGGTGAAGAACTACTCTTACCTTAAGAAAGGACTCACGCTCACCCTCAACGGAGCCGCATACAAATCCGAAAACGGACTTCTCGACCTTGTGAACGAGAATCTCAGCGAGAGCCCTATCTATGCCCCCATCCACCTCGTGGGCGAAGACATAGAGATAGTCCTCACCCACGGAAACGCCTACGGCGAAGACATCTCATCGTTCGTGAACGGGCAGAACACACGCGACGGAGGCACCCATCTGGCCGCCTACCGCGAAGCAATCGCCAAAACGCTCAAGGATTATTTCAAGAAGGACTACAAGCCCGAAGACTGCCGCCAGGGCGTTGTGGGTGCCATAAGCATCCAGATTCAGGAGCCGACCTTCGAAGCGCAGACCAAGACCAAACTGGGAAGCATCTACACCTGGGAGAAAGGCGCCGAGCACGGTCCCACCATACGTTCGTTCATCAACGATTTCGTAGCCAAGGCTCTTGACGACTATCTTACCATTCACAAAGAGATAGCGCCGGCCATCGAAGACAAGATCAAATCGTCGCAGAAAGAGCGCGAAGAGATAGCCGGTATCCAGAAGAAGACACGCGAGCACAACAAGAGGGCGAATGTCTACAACAAGAAGCTCTGCGACTGCCGCTACCACTTCTGCGACAAGCGGAGCGAAAAGACACAGGAATTCATCGATGCGTCAAGCATCTTCATTACTGAGGGTGACTCTGCGAGCGGAACCATCACCAAAGCGCGCAACGCGAACTTCCAAGCCGTGTTCTCGCTTCGAGGCAAGCCCATCAACTGTTACAAGGAGAGCCGCAAGAGAGTGGCCGAAAACGAGGAACTGAATCTCCTGATAAGCGCACTGGGCGTGGAGGAGGACCTCGACAACCTGCGCTACAACAACATAATCGTGGCAACCGATGCCGATGATGACGGAATGCACATCCGAATGCTTGTGCTCACCTTCTTCATGAAGTACTACCCCGACCTCATCCGCCGCGGGCACGTGCACATCCTGCAGACTCCCCTCTTCCGTGTGCGGAACAAGAAGGAAAACCGCTACTGCTACTCGCCCGAAGAGAAGGAGGCCGCCATTGCCGCGCTAAAGAACGGAATTGAAATCACCCGATTCAAGGGTCTCGGCGAAATATCGTCAGGCGAATTCGAAGACTTCATTGGCGAGAACATGAGGCTCGACCAGGTAAAACTGGCCGAAGAGGAATCGATAGCCGAGATAATGGAGTTCTATATGGGCGACAACACAATCGAGCGCCAGAACTTCATACGTCACAATCTGAAAAGCGAGGAGGAACTCGAAGATGTCGATATCTAGATTCATCCTCACCAAGGTACTGGGCTGGCACTATAAGTATGACATCCCGGCAGACCTGAACAAATTCATAATCCTCGCAGCACCACACACAAGCATCTGGGACTTTGCCTTCGGCTTTTTCTACTGCCGGGCCCAGGGCAAGAAACTGCACGTGATGATCAAGAAGGAGTCGTTCTTCTTCCCTGTCGGGTGGTTTCTTAAGGCAATGGGAGGCTTTCCCATGGACCGCGAGAACCCCCAGGCCACGATGATGCGCCTCATACACGAATTCGAGACCAACGACAGTTACATCCTTGCAATCTGCCCCGAAGGAACGCGAAAGCCGGTGCACAAATGGAAGACGGGGTATCACACCATCGCCACGCACGCCGGGGTGCCGGTTTACCTGGGCTACTTCGACTATGCGGCCAAAGAGGTGGGGCTGCTGCCCGAACCGGCGGAAATAACGGACAACGCCCGAAAGGACACCGACCTCATCCAACAGCGTTACGCCGCAATGAACCTCACCGCCCTGCACCCCGAGGGGTACGTTACAGAATAAGTTTTGCGGACTCGGAAATTATTGCTATATTTGCGACCCCTTTTGGGGAAACATTATTACTTTTTATACAAACAATTATGATCAAACAGTACGAAACCGTTTTCATTGCAACTCCCGTTTTGTCTGATTCCCAGATGAAGGAAGCGGTTGCCAAGTACACGAAGTTCATTACCGACAATGGCGGAGAGATCGTGTACGAAGAGGACTGGGGGCTCAAGGCTCTTGCCTATCCCATCCAGCACAAAACCTCTGGTTTTTATTATCTCGTAGAATTCAAGGCCGAGCCTGAGTTCATCGCAAACCTCGAGACCCAGTATCACCGTGACGAGCGCATCCTGCGCTGGCTCACCGTTTCGCTGGACAAGAATGCCGTTGCATACGCACAGCGCCGTCGCGAGAACAAGGCCGCCAAGGCTGCCGCTCCCAAGGCAGAAGTTGCCGAGGAGAATGTTGAATCCAAAGTAGAGGAGGCTTAATCATGGCAAATGTAGAAAACAGCGAAATCCGCTATCTCAACCCCGCAACAGAGGTTGTACGCAAGAAGAAATACTGCCGTTTCAAGAAAGCCGGTATCAAATATGTGGATTACAAAGATCCCGAGTTCCTCAAGAAGTTCCTCAACGAGCAGGGTAAGATTCTTCCCCGCCGCATCACCGGTACTTCACTCAAGTTCCAGCGCAAGGTTGCCCAGGCTATCAAGCGTGCTCGCGCCATCGCTCTTCTTCCCTATGTTACTGACCTTCTTAAATAATCAGAGAGCCATATGAAAATCATACTTAAGAAAGAAGTTGCAAATCTCGGCGAGGCCGGTGATATTGTAAACGTCAAGGCAGGTTACGCTCTCAACTATCTCGTTCCCCAGGGCTTTGCTACCGTAGGTACTCCTTCCGCTATCAAGCAGCACGAGGAGACAATCCGTCAGAGGGCTCACAAAGAGGCCAAGCTTGTTGCTGATGCACAGGCTCTCGCAGCTTCGCTCGAGAAGAAGGATCTCAAAATTGCAGCCAAGGTCGGCGAAAGCGGCAAGCTTTACGGCGCCGTTACCGCAGCTCAGGTTGCCGAACTCATCGAGGGTATCGACAAGAAGAACATCACCGTTCCCGAAATCAAGGAGTGCGGCGAGTTCGAAGTAAAGGTGAAGTGCTACAAGGGCGTCTTCGCCAACGTCAAACTCGAAGTTGTCGCTGCTGAATAATCAAGCGACATGATAATAAATTGAGGGGTGGCCTGTATGGTCACCCCTCTTTCGTTTACGAATTATCTGCTAGAACAGATAACCGAGGTTCAGGTAGAAGGCTCCTGTGCCGTCCTGATTGTACAGGGGGCTGTTCTTCATAAAGTGCGTTACAGGCATACCGTATTCGGCGGCTACGATGAAGTTTTCGTTCATAATGAAGCGGAAACCGGCACCGACAGTAATGTGCGGAGCATCTTTCTGCCGGTCGGTGACAATCTTCGAGGAGATATCAGTTCCGAGGAGCGAGCCAAGGGTGCTGAGTGCCGAAGCATACGAAGCGAGGGCTCCGAGATCGCGGCTGCGGGTAACCATAGTTCCATCGCTGAACGCACTGAGGCCGAGGGCGATGTTCTGCCTTCCGGCGGTGAACTTTGTGAAGCGCCAGCGCAGCTCAGCATTGTATGTAGCCATATCCAGGCCGACGGCACGGGTACGCATGATACCGCGAACGGTGTTGTAGCCCCCCATTCCTTCGAGGTCGGACTTCTCGCCCATAACCGTCATATAAGAAAGCGCGTAGAACGGAGCGTCATTGCCGAAAGTACCCTCATACATGGCACGGTAGGCGAATGTAAGCACGTCGTTGCCTATGATAGGCAGATACTGCCTCCAAGTGAGAGCATAGCGGTAGTACGGAGTCTCGGAGATACCGGGGAGTGCGGCGGTGATGTGACCTTCGGCCCAGATTCCGCGGGTAGGGGCACCCTCCTTGTCGCGGCTGTCGTAAACGAGTCCGGCACGAAGTCCGCTCGCCCATCCTCCGTCAGCCTCGGCCTCGGAGATGGCTCCGGCCTTCTTGTAGATGTCGAACAGGGTCGGCGCGCCTTCAGGATATGCCTTTGCCGGATCCTTACCCTTGTTGATGCTCGCGTAGTCTATGCTGCCGAGGTTGAAGTAGTTGGCGAATACGCCCGCCTCCCACTGCAGATTGTCGTTGATGCGCCCGAGGAAATCGCTCTTGAAGAGCATTTCCTTGCGCGAATAACGGTAGAAAGGATTGAAGAGCGGAAGGTTCGGGTCGTCCTTTCCCTGAGCTACCAGCTCGTGGTTGAAGAAGGTCTGATATCCGCCGAAACCGTAGAAGTCGTAGGCCTTGTCGATGTTGACACGCAGAGCCGAACTCCAGCGCACACCGGGGATGAGTTCTTTGTTGTCGTAACGCAACTGATAGAGCTGCGAGCCCTTTGTATAGAACGACGCCTCGATATACAGTTTTGAATCGTAGTTGGGATAATTGTGCCCATCGCCATAATCGAAGATATTCAGAATGGCGCCGGCCTGAAAGCCCTTGTCAGCATCGTATGCAACGACAGGCAGCGGACCGAGGTTATAACCGGTCTTGATGATTTCTTTTTTACCTTGCGCAAACAGTGAAGCTCCGCAAAGGAACAGAGCCACAAACGCGACACTAAGCTTTTTCATTTGACTTGTATGATTGGAAAAGGTTTTGGTAGAATGCAATATGCCAATAATACGCACTGTGGCAAATCAGCAGAAGAGGCAGGAAAGCCAGGATCCACCACTTGAGCGTGCAGATTGCCACGACAATCAGCGCAATAGTATACACTATAAGGAAAATGAACTTGCATGCATAGCGGATGGTGTTCATCCAGGCCTTGTCCTTCAGGCGGCTGCCAAGAAAAGTGGATGCAATCCACATAGGGCTGCTGAGCACCGCCCAGAACAGGAAGAAAGGCAGCATCAGTATGCCGGCCAATGTACGTAGAACCGGATGTTTGTACACCACGGGCTCGTCCGTACGGCGGATGAGGGCCTGGATGCGTTCGCGCAGCATCTCAACAAGATGGTGATTGTCAACATCCATATAATCCTTCACCGCGATAGGTTCGCCGAAGCGTATGTCAAGGCCGCAGCAATAACGGAAGAAATCCTCATAGTCGAGGCCGACTGGAACAATGTACACGGGCTTGTCGCCGAGCTTCTCCTGAGCCGACTTGGCAATGCGCCAGATGCCCTTGCGCACCTGATGGACGGTGTGCGAAGTATGATGCGTACCTTCGCTGTAAATGCAGAATGGCATATCGTGGTCGATGATATCGATCACCTCGTCGAACACCTCGAGGTTATGTTCAACGGCCTGGGCCCCGTCACGCATACGCGCCATGGGAAGAATCTTCAGGAAATGCAGAAGAGAAGCAACCTTCGGATTCTTGAATACGTCGGCACGGGCCCCGTAGGAAGAGCCCTGTTTGTCGGCCTGAAGCACCACCAGTGCATCCATAAGGGTATTGCAGTGGTTAGGTGCCAGAATGACCGCACCGTCGGAAGGGATATTTTCCTTGCCGTGAATGTGTATATAACTGAAAGACCGCCTTGTGCACCAGTCCACATAGGGGCGAAGGAGGAAATATCCTTTATTGTTTTCCCAGATCTTTGACATAGGTCTTAGTATTTCGTCTCAAATATAGTAAAAAAGTTTACTAGTTGTAGTTAAACCCGCTCAACTTTATGTACGGTTCCTTTCCGGAGCAGTCTTCAACGAGTGCGCGAATCGTAACTGTTCGGCTTTCTCCTGGCATAAGGTGGAAGAAATTATCGGAATAATGAACAGGGAGAATGCGCTCGCCTCCCCTGCCCCGGAGAGCAATAAGACGGAGCATCATTGCAGGAGCCCTGCCGACATTGCTTATCGTGTACGAGATATTCCACTCACCGTTGGCAAGGCTGCGGCTCTCGCTTACGGCGAGCCTGGCCGAGGGGAGATGGTGCAATGCCTGGAAATTGTCCGTTTCCCTGCCCTGTACATAGAAATTCTCGGAAAGCAGCACATCACCCTCCTTGAGAGTGAGTTTGTAATAATAAACATCCTTATCGGCCGGCTCGAGAGCCTGACAGGGGATGGTACTGTCTTCGGGGCTGTCGATGGTCATCTCTTTGACATCGAGCACTTTGCCCCACATATCGAGCACTTCGGAGCGGACCGTCAGAGCACTTCTGTCGCCCGCACTGTAATTCACGACCTCGACATTGCGCGTAAGCGGATTCCACATGATGTGTATCGGCTCGTTGGCTTTCTTACAGCCGTAGAATGCGGCTGTAGGGTCGAAATAGTAGTCATATGTACACCAGACAAATGTCGGCCAGGCGGAGTGGCTCATCCAGAGCGCGAGTCCGCGGCGCTGCTCGCTTCGGCTTTCGAACATGGCACGATATCCGTCGTAGTTGACCCACTGGGCCCACTCGCAAAATTCCCGGGCATCCTTAGGCTCACCGAACATGTTCCAAACCGCCTCGTTGAACGTTCCCACCCTCTGGGCGCTCTGCATTGTCCAGTCATGCGCTCCCCACACGTCATCCTGAGGCCAGAGATGCTCTTCGGGGATGAATTCCTTCACGCTTTCGTAGTTGGGCACGTTGGGCATTCCCTTCTCGGAATGGAAGCGGTCCTGGCCCCTGTGCGGGATAGGCTCGGTCCACTGATGGAAGAAGTCGTACGCCGTGAAGCGGTTGTACCAGCCATTCCCGCCCACAACGCCGTGCGACGAATCGGGAATATAGTACAGGCCGGGATGGTATTCCGCCACGGCCTCACGAAGTGCGGCATCGAGCGAGGGCGGAGGGCATCCCTCGTTGCGGCCCACATATATGAGCATGCAGGGATGGTTGCGCACCCGTTTGAGAAGGTCTTCGGCACACGCCATGAACATGGCCTCATCATTCGGCTCGGGCCCGTCGGCGGGATTGGCCAGCCAGAAATCCTGCCAAACCATAATGCCGTGGCGGTCGCAAGCCTCCCAGAACTCGTCATCCATCGTCTGACCGACCCAGTTGCGTATCAGGGTGAAATTCTCCTCCGCATGCAGGCCGACCGCAAGGTCATATTCCTTCTCACGGAAGCGCAGATTGTATTCGCTGAATCCCCAGTTGCCACCGCGGCCCGAGAAACGGCGTCCATTCACGAACACGGTCAGATAGCCCGTTTCGGTGGAATAGCCGTTCTGGCGGATTCCGGTCTCGAAGTTGCGGCTGTGCGACACTTCGCCATCGACAACCGCCTCCATATGAACGTCGTAGAGATTCTGTTCGCCGTAGCCGTTCGGCCACCAGAGGCGCGGGTTGTCGATATGCAGAGTTGCACTCACCTCGCGCTTCTCGCCCGAGCGGAGCGATACTCTGCGCGAGAAAGCGTGCTCTCCGAGCGAACCCGTCCACTCCACGCTGAGAGTGCGCACACCGTGATTCTCGAGCACCGCGCTCAGCGTCACATCGGCAGCCGTGGTGTCCGGCAGATTCAGGGTGCTGCTCACGAAGGGATCCTCCAGCGTCACTTCCCCGCTGGTACTGAAATAAACATCGTTCCAGATGCCCATATTGCGTCCGCGGACGCTCGGAATCCAGTCCCAGCCGACGCAGGCATGGAAAGTGGGATTGTCGGCACCGAGAGCTCCTCCGTTGGGGGCTTCGCGTTCGAGGGTGTTGCCTTTGGCCTCGCCGGGATTGTCGTTGCAATAGACGAGCACTTCGACGGTATTGTCTCCGGGGACGATGACATCTGTCACATCGAAACGTGTGCGCACAAAAGCGCCGCCGATATGGCCCAGTTCGATGTCGTTCATGAAGACATCGGCCTTCCAGTTGACCCCGTCAAAATTGAGGAATACACGGTCGCACTCATTCTCGGGAGCGGTCATAACGCCCCTGTATATGAAGTTATGTTTGAAATAAGAGTCGGATATCTGATAATTGTTGTCGCCGATGGCGGGATCGGGCAGCATTCCGGCATCGATATACGCGGCAAGGACCGTGGAGGGAATCTGCACCGGAACCCAGGCGGCAGGATCATCTTCGAGATCTTCCCTCACGAGCGACCACGCGCTGACGGGCTTCTTTTCGTCGCTCCATCCCCATATTTCCAGTTCGGAAACAGCAAGACAGCCGCCTTCACGCGAGGGCCCCATCGCGAGCTTCACATATCGGGCGGAGCCTTCAGCGGCAACCGTGGAAACATAGTCATCTTCGAAGACCTCGAACGAGGCGACCTCCTTCCAATGAGCGGCATCCTTCGAGATGAGTATGCTTCCGCTTTCGGGAGCACTGATCCAGTGGCAGACAACCTTGTCGAAACAACGCATTGCGCCAAGGTCGACATAAATCCACTCATCCCGAGTCCCGCGGCTTACCCAGGCATCGGCATCAGGTTCAAGCTCGGCGACATCCAAGTCCTCACCGTCCTCCAACACGATTCCATCAGTGACGAGCTGGGCGGTGAAGTCGAAATTGATTGACGAAGAATGATATGCCGGATGGAAGACGGCGATGTTGCGGTATTCTCCGACAGGGTCCACACCGGAATTGCAGGAAAGCAACAGGGCAGCGGCAAGCAGCAGGGATATCGTCTTTTTCATAATTTGCGAAAACTATTTTCCAGCAGCGTTATCCTCCCACTCATAGGTGGAATAATTGTATCCGCGCGACTTGTAGATGGGCACGAGGCCGGCGGTAAGGCGCTGCTTGAAGCAATCGAACGAGGTCTTGCCGTCATTTCCGCTCCAGCCGATTTCGGCTATCGCGGCAAGGCGCGGCAGAGCCATATGCTGGGCGTGGCTCATAGTGGGGATATACTCACACCAAACGTTACCCTGGACACCGCGCACAAAGTGATGCTGCTCGGCGGGTATCCCCTCAAGGGGATTGAAGGCATAGACATTTTCAAGAGGAAGGTATCCGCCTATGGCAAGGGGCTCGCGCTTCTCGCGTTCACGAGTTTGATAATAATCGAGATAGCACCACTTCGCAGGGCACATAATCGTATGCATTCCCTTTGCCGCAGCCTTGACGCCGGCCTCAGCGCCTATCCAGGCAAGGATTGTCGTGCTCTCGTCGGAGCAGCCGTCGGCGAGTTCCTGCCAGCCGAACATCTTACGGCCCTTGGAGATGACATACTGCTCAACCTTGGCGGTGAAGTCGTACTGGAGGTCACGGTATGTACTGATTCCGTGCTCCTTCATATATGCATTGCAGGAGGCGCATTTCTTCCACTCCGAGGTAGGGCATTCGTCACCGCCGATATTAAAGTATTCGCAGGGGAAGATGTCGCACACCTCGTCAATCACGTCCTTGATGAATTCCAATACCTCAGGTTTGCTGACGCAGAAGACCTCTTCGCTTATGCCCCAGTTGTCGCGCACCTTGACCTGCTTGCCTGCACATCCGAGCCAGGGATAGGCAGCTACCGCGGCAACGGCATGGCCGGGCATCTCGATTTCGGGGATCACCTGGATGTGTCGCTCGGCAGCATAAGCAACTATTTCGCGAGCCTCTTCCTGAGTATAGAAGCCGCCATAAGGCGTCTCGTCGTAGCCCTGGGCCTTGTCGAAGTAGTGTCCGATCTTCGTACGGGCGCGCACCGAACCGACTTCGGTGAGCAGAGGATATTTCTTAATTTCCAGCCTCCAGCCCTGATCGTCGGTCAGATGCCAGTGGAAATAATTGAGTTTGTGAATGGCCATCATATCGAGCCAGCTCTTTACCTCGTCAACGCTGAAGAAATGGCGCGAGCAGTCGAGATGCGAGCCGCGGTACGGGAAAGCGGGGCGGTCGATGACCTTAAGGCAAGGGATCGAGTCGGCCGGGCACTGAGCCTTGATCTGCTCGAGGGTCTGCAAAGCCCAGAAGGCACCTGTCTCGCTGCCGGCACTTATCTCCACACCCTTTCGGCCGATGGAAAGTTCGTATTCCTCTTCGGCAAGTGCCGGGTCGATGCCGGTAACGACCTTAGAGGCGCGGTCGGCGCTGATGAATTTACCTTCAATGATTTCGATGCTCGTCGGGGCGGGCACGATGCCTACCGTCACGGGGTTGATTTCATTTTGACCTGCGCAGGCAGACGCGCAGATAGCTGCTGCCGCGACGAAAAAGATGTTCAGATGCTTCATAACTATGTGATTTTCCCTGCGCGCGCAACATACGCGCGCATCATACAAATATATGAATTCCCACGGATATACGCAAAGCCGCTTAGAAACTCGCCACCGTGCCGTCAGGGGCCTCGTGGGCAGGAGACTTCCGCGCTTCGCGCTTCATCCCTCCCACTGCGCTTCGCTTGTGGGCCCCTCCCGTTCACGTGTCACGGGCGACTACGGTCTCCGCCCCACGAGGTCCCTGTCGGCACGGGCAGGGAATCAAAAAGGCCTGCCGGGTGGGCAGGCCTTTGAGGAATATCGATTTGAAATTACTTCTGGATCGAAATGGTAGCGGAGCGGCTGAGCTTGTAGTCGTTGAAGAAACGATAGTCAACAGCGCCCTTGCCTTCGGTAACGAGTTGGTCCTCGGCAACACCGTTCTCAACGAGAGCTTTCTTGACAGCCTCTGCGCGCTTCTCTGAGAGCTTGAGGTTGTAGGCAGCGTAACCGGTCTGCTTGTCGGCGTAGCCGGCAACGACGAACTTGGTGTCAGGAACGAGCTTGAGGATTTCAGCGGTATTCTGGAGAGCGATCTTCTCGCGCTTGCTCAGATCCCACTTATCAGCTTCGAAGATAACGGTTGTTGCGTAAGAATCGAGGATGGACTTGGTAAGTTCCTCGTTTGCGGCAGCCTTCTCCTCAGCGGCAGCGGCCTTTTCGTCGGCAGCGGCGGCCTGAGCGGCAGATTCCTTCTCAGCTGCATCGGCAGCGGCGGCAACAGCCTCAGCGGCAGCAGCGGCAGCAACGAAAGGAGCAACAGCCTCGCACTTGGTCTGGAAGCCGGTCTTCTTGCCGAGCTTGTAGGTAACACCGATGGTAGCAAGACCTGTACCTACAAGACCGCCCGAAGTATTGACGGGCTCAACGGAAGCCTGCTTGAGGAAGAGTCCGGTGAGGTCAAGTTCGAGAGAAAGCCTTTCACCGAGAGCGTAGTCAGCGATGAGACCGAGACCTGCAGTGAAGTTCTTGCTGCGGTCGAAGGGCCACCAGAGACCTGCGGTCAGATAAGGATACACCTGGAACTTGCGGTCAGCCTTGTAGCCTTTGATCTGGTTGGTGAGGTTCCACATAACGTCACCGTGAACGTATATGAAATTGAAGGGGGCGTTGACGCC
>JAZLKT010000013.1:0-18416 GCA_045597785.1 Candidatus Cryptobacteroides sp. | reverse complement strand
AAGATGTCCAGGACATCAAGTCAGTCATCACCCAGGCGATGAACCGCCTCGAGAAGATGCAGACTCACGAAGGCCTGGCAGGTGTGCCCAGCGGCTATCCTTCGATTGACCGCATCACCAACGGCTGGCAGAATTCCGACCTGATAATCCTTGCCGCCCGCCCATCTGTCGGAAAGACGGCCTTCGCCCTGAATATCGCACGCAACGCCGCTGTCGACCATCATATCCCCGTGGCTATCTTTTCGCTCGAAATGTCTGGCCTGCAGCTCGCCATGAGGCTTATGACCTCCGAATCGGGCCTCAGTGCCGACAAGATCAAGGGCGGCGTCAAACTCCAGGACGACGAGTGGAACTATCTCGAGACAGCCATCAAGAATCTTGCGAATGCGCCGCTCTATATCGACGAAACTCCGGGCCTTCCGCTCATGGAGTTCCGTACCAAGGTCAAGAACCTTGTCAAGCAGAAAGGCGTACGTCTGGTTGTCGTCGATTACCTGCAGCTTATGCAGGGCCCTGCCGATTACCGCGGAATGCGCGAGCAGGAGGTGGCCGCCATCTCCCGTATGCTCAAGGCTACGGCCAAGGAACTCAATATCCCCATCATCGCTCTGTCGCAGCTTTCACGTGCTGCGGTGCAGAGGCAGGCAAGCAACGGCAAACCGCAGCTCTCCGACCTCCGCGAGTCGGGTTCCATCGAGCAGGATGCCGATATGGTCATCTTCATCCACAGGCCCGATTTCCTGGGTATGGAGGTGGATCCTTCACAGAAGGATATGGCTCAGATAATCATCGCCAAGCACCGTAACGGCGAGACCCGCGACATCGATATGGTGTTCAAGAGTGACAAGGTACGCTTCATGGAGGTAAACGATGTCACCTTCATGCAGGAAGTGGGCTCGAGCATGAACGCCGACGACTTCGCTCCCGGTGAAAGTTATTTCGATGCGCAGAACTAGCCGGATATGAAAGGGGAAGTGTCGCACGCAGGACGAATAGTCGAAATAACTCCGGAGTTCACCACGGTGGAAATCGTCTCGGAAAGCGCATGCAGTGCCTGTCATGCCAAATCGCTCTGCTCGCTTGAGGGCAGTACCACCAAGGCGGTATCCCTTCCCACTTCGGCGTGGGACAATTGGTCGGTGGGCGACGAGGTCGAACTGGTCTTGAAAGCTTCGATGGGCCACAAGGCCGTCTGGGTAGGTTATGCCATACCGCTTGTGATACTGGTTGCCGTGCTGCTGGGCGCTTCGGCCGCAGGCGCGGGCGAACTTACCAGCGGGCTTTCGGCGATAGGCGCCGTCGCGCTTTACTATTTTGTGATATGGCTTTTCAGAAGCCGTCTTCGTAACGAATTTGTATTCAGTATAAAGAAATAATAATGACTAACACCATTATCTGGACTGTCGCAATCCTTGCCGCGCTCGGCCTCGTGCTGAGTGTGGTGCTTTTCCTGATTGCGAAGAAGTTCAAGGTTGAGGAAGATCCTCGCATCGACGATGTTGAGGCTGTGATGCCCGGTGCCAACTGCGGCGGTTGCGGTTATGCCGGCTGCCGCGCGTTTGCCGAGGCCGCCGTCAAGGCAGGTAACCTGGACAACAACTATTGCCCGGTAGGCGGAGCGGACGTAATGTCAAAAGTAGCCTCCATCCTCGGAGTAGAGGTGAAGGCAAGTGCTCCCAAGGTGGCTGTGGTAAGATGTAACGGCAGCTGCGAAGCACGTCCCCGTGTCAACGAATATGACGGCGCGTTCTCCTGCAAGGTCAAGGCCGGTCTCTATTCCGGAGACACGCTCTGCCAGTGGGGTTGCCTTGGCTGCGGCGACTGCGTGTCGGCCTGCAAGTTCGGGGCCTTGTCAATGGATTCCGCAACTGGCCTCCCCATAGTTGACGAAAACAAGTGTACTGCCTGCGGCGCCTGTGTAAAGTCCTGCCCGAAAGGCATCATCGAACTTCGCAACAAGGGTCCCCGCTCAATGAGGGTCGTAGTGGAATGCGTCAACAAGGACAAGGGCGTTCTCGCCCGCAAGGCCTGCGCCAATGCCTGCATAGGCTGCACCAAGTGCCAGAAGGTCTGCGCCCACGAGGCCATCACAATCGAAAGCAACCTTGCATACATCGACTTCACCAAGTGCAAACTCTGCAAGAAATGCGTTGCCGAGTGCCCCACTGGCGCGATACACGCAATCAATTTCCCGGTTCTTCCCGCGAAGAAGGCCGAGCCCAAAGCAAAGGAGGCCGAAAATGAGCAGTAAAATCACATTCCGCATCGGTGGCATCCACCCTTGCGACAACAAACTTTCGCGCGATTGCGCAGTAGAGGTCCTTCCGCTTCCCGACGTCGTTTACGTGAGTATGGCCCAGCATCTGGGCGCTCCCGCCACCCCGGTGGTGGCTGTGGGCGACAAAGTGCTCGCCGGCCAGGTGATTGCAGAGCCGGCCGGGTTCATCAGCGCATTCGTCCATTCGCCAGTAAGCGGTACGGTCAAGAGCATAGCTCCGCGCGCCGACATCGCCGGCAGGATGGTTCCCCACGTCGAAATCGTCCGCGAAGGTGACACCTGGGCCGAAGGGATTGACCTTACCCCCGAACTTGTAACTGAAATACCGGCAGACCGTCAGTTCTGCCTCGACCGCATCAAGCTTAACGGCGTAGTAGGCCTCGGCGGAGCCACTTTCCCCACCCACGTCAAACTCAATCCCGCGCCCGGCAGCAAGGCCGAGTGCCTGATAATCAACGGCGCCGAGTGCGAGCCCTTCCTTACGAGCGACTATCGCATAATGCTCGAGCGCACAAAGGAGATAATCGTAGGTGCGGCCATCATGCAGAGTGTTCTGGGCGGATGTCCGTGCGTCATAGGTATTGAAGAGAACAAGCCCGAGGCCATCAAGGCCATGCGTGCCGCGCTGAAAGAACTTCCCTATGAGAACATCAGGGTACAGTGCCTGAAGAAGCGTTATCCGCAAGGCGGTGAAAAGCAGCTCATCGATGCTGTGATGCGCCGCCAGGTCGGCTCCGGCGCCCTGCCCATAAGCGTTGGCGCCGTAGTGCAGAACATGGCAACGGCCCTTGCCGTGTATGAAGCGGTGCAGAAAAACAAGCCACTCATCACCAATGTCCTTACCGTTACAGGAGACTGCCTTCCTGTTGAGAAACAGCACAACTATCTTTTCCGCATAGGAATTCCTCTTTCGTTCATCGCCGGGGTGGCCGGAGGCGTTCCCGAGGGTGCCGCGAAGATTATCAGCGGAGGCCCTATGATGGGAAAGGCAATCAGCAACCTCGACGCCGCTACGGTAAAGGGGTCGTCATCGATACTGTATCTGAGCGAAGCCGCTACGAGGCGCAAGCACGAAAGCGAGTGCATACGCTGCGGCCGTTGTGCCGACGCCTGCCCTATGGGTCTCGAGCCGTTCCTGCTGCGCCGTCTCGGCGAAGCGGGCGATGTGCAGGGCCTCGAAGCTGCATCGGTCCAGGACTGCATCGAGTGCGGATGCTGCCTGTACAGCTGTCCCGCCAGCATCCCCCTTCTCGACCATATACGTCTTTCGAAGGGTCAGGTCATGGGCATAATGCGCGCCCGCGCCGCTGCCGCCAAGGCCGCGCAGGCTGCCAACAATCAGAAATAAAGCGATTATGGACAAATACATAGTTTCCCCCAATCCGCATATCCACTCCAACACGTACACCTCGTCTCTGATGGGTGACGTGGTGATTGCCCTTCTTCCGGCAATAGTGGTATCGGTGCTGTTCTACGGCTGGTCGGAGCTGCTGATTCTCGGAGTCAGCGCCGTCAGCTGCGTGCTCATAGAGTGGGCAATCACGAAGTTCCTCCTCAAGAAGGATGGCCGCTTCTGCGGCAGCGCCGCGCTTGTGACCGGTCTTCTTCTGGCAATGAACCTGCCTCCCACCACTCCCTGGTGGGTGGTACTCATAGGTGCTCTGGTTGCCATCGGTGTTGCCAAGATGTCTTTCGGCGGTCTCGGGCAGAATGTCTTCAACCCGGCGCTTGTCGGCCGTGTATTCCTGCTTATCTCGTTCCCTACGGTCATGACCGACTGGACGGTTCCGGCAGGTTTCCTCAGCGGCGTTGACGCCGTGTCCGGCGCGACACTTCTGGGCCGTTATGCCGAGGGTGGGGTGCAGGCCGTGCAGGGGGTCGATTACCTTCAGACCCTGTTCTTCAACATAGGCGGAAGCGCTGGTGAAATTTCGGCTCTCGCCCTACTGGCAGGCTGGCTTTATCTGCTTGTCCGCAAGGTCATCAAGCCCTGGATTACGCTCAGCATCTTCGTTACAGTTGCCGTGATTGCCACAATCTTCAACATCTGTGACCCTGCCCGGTACACCGATGCCCTGTTCAACCTGCTCAGCGGCGGTATGATACTCGGTGCCTGCTTTATGGCCACCGACTATGTCACCAGCCCGATGAGTACGCTCGGCGGCATTATCTATGGCGTCGGTATCGGCATAATCGTTATGATGATACGTTTCTTCGGGGCCTATCCCGAGGGAATGTCGTTCGCGATACTTCTTATGAATATGGCTGTTCCGCTCCTCAACAGGGCGTTCCATCAGCGTAAATACGGGAGGGCATAGAAATGGCAGCCAAAAGTTCATTCAGGAATATGGTGATCTGCCTTACGGCAGTGTGCCTTGTGTGCGGATCGGTTCTGGCTGCGGTATATGCCGTAACCTACGAGCCTATCAAAGCCTCGGCCGAGAAGGCCGAGAAGGCCGCAATCAGCGAAGTCCTTCCGGCAGGGTGTATGCCCGGAGCCGTGAAGAGCGTGTGTGTCGGGGAGACCGAATACGAATATTACGAAGCGTCTGAGGACGGGGCCGTGAAGGCCTATGCAGTCAAAAGCGCTGCAAACGGTTTCGGCGGAAAACTGCTGCTTATGGTAGGCGTCCTCGAGGACGGCACCGTATGGGCCACCAAGGTGCTCAGCCAGAGCGAGACTCCGGGCCTCGGCGCGAAGTGTGCCACCGACGAGGCTTTCATGGCGCAGTGGAGTTACGAAAAGCGTCAGTCGAGCGGCAAGAAACTCGAGGTGCTCGCCGTGAGCAAGGATGGTGGCGATGTCGATGCCATTACCGCATCCACCATCACTTCGCGTGCCTACACGCTGGCCGTAAGCCAGGCTGTAAATGTTGTCGAATCGCTGCGTGGCGAAGCCGTTGAGGCTGTCAGCGGAGCATCTGTAAAATCGGAATAGGCTATGGCAAACAAACTTTCACTCATTACCAAAGGCTTGATAAAGGACAATCCCACATTCGTGCTTGTCCTCGGTATGTGCCCGACTCTGGCTACCACCACATCGGCCATGAACGGCCTTGAGATGGGCCTTGCCACGATGTTCGTGCTCATCCTTTCGAACATAGCCATTTCGCTTATCGCCCCCGTCGTTCCCGACAAGGTTCACATCCCCGTTTACATTGTAGTTATCGCCACCTTCGTTACGGTGCTCCAGCTGCTTATGCAGGCCTTTGTGCCCACGGTTTACGAGACGCTCGGCCTCTTCATCCCGCTCATCGTCGTGAACTGCATAGTGCTCGGCCGTGCCGAGGCGTTCGCCAACAAGAACAACTGCCTCGATTCGGCCCTCGACGGGCTTGGAATCGGAATCGGTTTCACCCTGTCGCTTACGGTGATAGGAATCGTGCGCGAAATGCTCGGAAGCGGCTCGGTCTTCGGCTGGAAATTCATCCCCGGAGACGGAATCCTGGCTTTCGTGATGGCCCCCGGCGCCTTCATGGTGCTCGGCTACCTTATGGTTCTTTTCAACAAATATCTTAAGAAGCAGTAGAAGTTATGGAATTCGTACTTATCATCATCTCTTCGATATTTGTAAACAATATCCTCCTTGCACAGTTCCTTGGAATCTGCCCTTTCCTGGGCGTTTCGAACAAACTGTCCACCGCCACCGGCATGTCGGGAGCCGTATGCTTTGTCATCACCCTTGCCACGGTGGTTACATACCTGCTCAACAAGTATCTGCTTGTGCCTTTCGGACTCGAGTTCCTGCAGACTATCGCCTTTATCCTGGTCATCGCCGCTCTCGTGCAGATGGTAGAGATTGTGCTTAAGAAAGTGTCTCCCTCGCTTTATCAGGCGCTGGGCATCTTCCTTCCGCTGATTACCACCAACTGCGCCGTGCTCGGTGTTGCCATTACCGTTGTCAGCAAAGAGTTTACCTTCGGCGGAGCGGCCCATATGCTTAATCTTGGCGAAGCCACGGTGTATGCCCTTGGCACATCGGTCGGCTACGGCCTTGCAATGATACTCTTCGCCGGCCTTCGCGAACATCTGGCCGGAAATAAGGTGCCCGAGGCGTTCAAGGGCCTTCCCATCGCGCTGATTACGGTCAGCATCATGGCCATGGCTTTCCTCGGATTCTCCGGTATTGTAAAATAACATTAAAACAGCTTCGATATGAAACGCCTGATAGTCTTTGCCGCCCTGGTGATTGCCTTCTGCACGGAGGCTGGCGCCCAGCCCCGCAGCTTCGGTCTGAGGGGTGGAATAGGCCTTGAAATGAGTTACCAGCACGGCTGGGACAACAATTTCCTCGAAGTGGACCTGGGCGTGCTGGGTGATGCCGGTTTCGAAAAGATGCCGGCCTATTATCCGGGGCTGAGACTCAGTGCGGTGTATGACTTCAGCCTTTTCAGGGCTGAGGGAAAGGCGGGCGCCATCGACTTCTATCTCGGGCCCGGCGCTGCATTCGGCCTGTACGGACGTTCGAAGCCGGTTGCCGGCATCCTGATGCAGGTTGGCATCGAATACGATATTCCCAAAGTGCCGGTTGCCCTGGCCATCGACTTCCGCCCGAATATCTGGTTCGGACACGAAGGCGTTCCCATCGAAGTTGAACCTCAGAGCGTAATCCCCATGGGTGCGCTCCGCTGGAAATTCTGATGCTTATGAAAATTGACCACATAATTGCGGCCTGCATAACGGCCGTTTTCGGCGTGGGCATAGCCGTGTCATCGTGCACGGATATCAACCCCACCCCGTATCCCGATACAGGTGACGATACGGTTTACGTGACCCCCGGCCCCGATTCCACCGTTACGCCTCCCGGCCCCGGCCCCGATACATCGATTGTTCCTCCCGGCCCCGATTCTACGGATGTCGTACCTGCCGTCACGGCGACGCTCACTTATGCCGAGGCCGCCGACTACGTAGGCGGTTACAGCAATCCGAAGACATATACCAACGACTTCGGCGCCTGGACCATCTGCGCGTATAAGAACAGCAGTAATATGCAGATCAACAGCGGCAAGGTGGCATATATCGGTACTCCTGTTTTCGAGCACGACATCACACGCGTTGTCGTGACCTTCGACCAGTCTTATACCGACGACATCTATCTTTGCAGCGAATGCGGAACGACCCAGGTGGCCGGCAAGATAGCCCAGGGCAAGGCCGGTGGCCAGACCTGTGACATTGACCTGACAGTCAGCGCAAAGCAGGTGTTCATCCGTTCGGCCCAGTGCGCCAGGATTTCGGCCATATCCGTAGTCTATGGAGGCAAGGCCGGCCAGGGCGGCGATGGGGATGATGACAATGATGACAGCGGTGAAGGGGGCGGTACCGGTGGTGACGACACCCCCGTCAAGGGAACAGGAACCCTTTCATATTACGAAGTTCCCCTTATGCACGATGCCAACAATGACGGCATCGATGACAACGACCCCAATCTGGTGTATGCCCACCACACGTTCAAGATGAACGGCAGGGAATACCGCAATTATACCGTCTGCTACAATATCGACTACCATTGCCCTATGTGGGTTGCAGCTCCGAGGCACGAAGTTTATTCAGCCAACAATGTTGACCGTACTGATGCTTACGATCAGGATCCTACTGTTGAGAAGATTGCCCCCGGCACGCAATACACTACCAAGAAAACAGGAGATGAAAGCGGCTGCAACAAGGGCCATATGCTTGGCAGCAACGAAAGGACCTGCTGCTTAGAAGCCAACAAGCAGGTGTTCTATTATACGAACATAGCTCCGCAGTACTCGACCGGCTTCAATACAGGTGGCGCCGGCTGGAATACAATTGAGGACCTTATGGATGGTCACGAGGTGAGCGACACGCTCTACGAGGTTGTCGGTTGCTATTTCGAAGATTACACCGACGGCAACGGTCTGAAGGGCTCTCCCAAGAGGGTTTATTACTGCGGCCTTGACGACGTTATGCGTCCTTCGATGTTCTATATGGTGGTTCTGCGTACCAAGAAGGGCAACAGCGGCAAGGCACTCAAGAACTGCACCGCCTCGGAAATGCAGTGCGTGGCCTTCGTACGTGCGCACAACGACAATTACAAATCCTGGCTTGACGGCAAATCGAGGCCGAAGGTGTTCGCTTCGGATATGATGAGCGTTTCGGACCTGGAGAAGATAACAGGCTTCACCTACTTCCCCAATGTGCCCAACGCCCCGAAAGACACTTACAATCCTTCGGACTGGCTGTAATCAGCCTTTCTTCGAAGAGAGCTTCTGAATAAGGACGGTGACCGCTATGCCGAGCAGGCAGAAGGCCACCGCTCCTGTTATCTGCAGCCCGTGGCCGGCGGCCTCGACCGCCTGCATATCGTACCAGGGCCATACGCGCAGAAGCGTGCCCAGAACGAAGCCTACGAGCACTATCATAGTCTGCTTCTCCCAGCGGGCCAGCAGCCACTTAAGGAATTTGGCAAAAGCGAGAATGCCTACCACGCATCCGGCACCGAAGGCAATTATTACGGGCCAGTTGAACGCGCTCACGTCAATTGCCTTCATAATGTATTCGTATTTGCCGAGTATCTGCATCACAAAACTGCCCGAGATGCCGGGAAGAATCATCGTGCATATCGAAACCGCGCCGGCGATGAAGATGAACCAGAGCGCGTCGGGAGTCTTTGTCGGGGTGAGGAAACAAACTGCCAGTCCCAGCCCGATGCCGGCAATCAGGAAGAGCGCGTCGGCCGCCTTCCAGCCTTTGATGCCCGCAAGCATGTAGAAGGCCGAAGCGAGGATCAGCCCGAAGAAGAATGCCCAGGTGAGAACGGGATATTCGGCGAGTGCCCAGGTGACCAGTTTTGCAAGAGACAGGATGCTTATGAGGATTCCAGCTGCGAGGGCCAGGACGAAACTTCCGTTGATGCGCTCCCAGAATTCTTTGAAACGGCCGTTGAAAAGGGCTTTCCAGGTTGCATTGTCGGTGCAGGCGCTCAAGGCGTCAACTATCTTTGAATATATGCCTGTGATGAGCGCGATAGTGCCTCCGGAAACGCCCGGAACCACATTCGCCGCCCCCATGGCGAAGCCTTTGGCCGCGTTTGAGAGTAAGGCTGAGAGTTTCATTGCACCTTAATAATGATGTTGGCAACGGTGTTGAACACTTCGGCCTGGCTGTGGCCTTCGGAACCGCAGATTTCCAGGTCGATGATGCCTTTGTACTGCCAGCGGGCCACTTTGAAAAGTGCTTTGCTGCGTACGGCGGAGTTGCGGGAGGGGTAGAGGCTGCCGTCGGTAAGGTCGATGAACAACTGCTCGTCGTTGTGGTAGAGGCGCACTTTGCCGAACCAGCGTATCTTGCGGCGGAGTACCAGGGTGGCCCCGTCTTCCGCGTTGAGACAGCAGTTGTCTCCGAGATTGAAGGCCAGTACTTCGAAATCCATTTTCCTTGCTTCGAAAAAAGACTTGATTGCCGCAAGACATTCGGGGGCGCTCTTCTCGCAGGCGTCTATGAAGACTACGGCTTTGCTTATTTTAGAAAGTGCCGTGAATCCGGTGGGGACGGTGCTGCGCGAGCGGCGTTCGCTTATTGCGCGCCCGAGTGTGACTATCGGGTTCTTCATGACTTGCTGTTACGCTCTATCAGTTCGCGGATTTCCTGCTTGGCGGCACGCCAGCGGGGGATGTCTATCTTGGTGCCTATCACTTCGACCACTTTGGCGGCTATGATGCTGCCTACTTCGCCGCAGACCTTGAGCGGCATTCCGAGCGAATGGGCGTAGAGGAAACCGGCCGCATAGGTGTCACCGGCGCCGGTGGCGTCGATGGTGTCGGCTGGCCAGGGTTCGATGTAATATTCTTCGTCGCCCGAGCGTACCCACGAGCCGTCCTTGCCCACCTTTACGACTGCAATGCTGCAGTGCCTGGCGATTTCGGCAAGCGATTCCCGTGCGTCTGCCAGATGGGTGAAGGCCTTCGCTTCGGTTTCGTTGGCAAAGACAATGTCGACGTATTTGTCAACGATGTCGTGCAGGAAGGCTTCGTTCGATTCCACGACATTGTAGGATGCCATGTCGAGCGAAATCATGCACCCGGCCTCGTGTGCGAGCTCTACGGCGCGGCGTATGAGTGCCTGGTTCTGAACCAGATAGCCTTCGATATGGAAGTAGTCGTGGCCCTGGAAGTATTCTGCCTTGAGGTCTTCGGGAACGAGGTCGAGCGCCGCGCCGAGATATACGGCGAAGGTGCGTTCAGCGTTACCGCCGCTTACGAATACCATCGAGCGCCCGCTCGAATGTTCGCTTTTCAGCAGGAGGGTCTTTACTCCGTACTGCTCCTGGTCGCTCTTGAAAAGGAGTCCGAGTTCGTCGTCCCCGATCTTGCCGATGAAGCTTGACGGCATGCCGAATATGGCCGTGCAGGTGATGGTGTTCGCCGCAGAGCCTCCGGCTACATATTTGACACCGAGAGGCTTGAGGGCTGTCCATATCTTGTCGCCCGTCTCCATGTCGACGTGCTGCATGCTGCCCTTGGGAAGGTGATAGGTTTTGAGAAGCGAATCATCCGGCAGAACGGCCAGGATGTCGGTAAGTGCGTTTCCTATTCCGAGGATCGATTTCATAAACAAAGGTGTTAACCAACAAATTTACATAAAATATCGGTATCTTTGGAGCCGGAATGGCTCTGAAACTGTCAAATACTACAAAATACACCCTGTCGGCGATACTCGCCGTGGGGCTGATGTACTTTGCTCTCAGGGGAATCAAGTGGGCGGACTTCGTAGCCGGCCTGCGCAGTACGCGTTGGCTCTGGGTGCTCGCATCGATGCTATGCGCTGTGCTTGCTCTCTTTTTCCGCACGAGGCGCTGGCATCTTCTGCTCGGTCCTATCGACCCAGACCTGCCAGGTATCCGCATCTGGGATGCCAACAACATAGGCAATCTGGTGAGCCTTGCGATTCCCGGCGTGGGCGAGTTCGTGCGCTGCGCGCGCGTTTCGGGCCGGAAGGCCACTTTTTCCAAGACGCTCGGAACAATTGTGCTCGAAAGGGCCTGGGACATAGTCTCGGTCTTTGTTATCCTGCTCGTTGCCATTCTCTGCGACGGCTCCACAATAGGCCCGTTCGTCGCCGACAATGTCATAAGGCCTCTTGCCGCACGTATTCCGCTAGCCGCGCTTGCCCTTGGGCTGTGCCTGCTTGTCGCAGTGGCGCTTGTGCTGGTCTATCGCTGGCGCGACCGCAGTTCTCTTTGCGGGAAAATAGTAAAAGCCGCCGGCGAAGTGCTTGACGGCCTTTCATCTTTTGTGAAAATGCCCCACAAACTGCGCTTTCTGCTTCAAACCGCGCTTGTGTGGCTTATGTATATCCTTACGACCTGGCTCACTTTCAAGGCCGTTCCGGCGCTCGATTACCTGAGTTTCGCCGATGCGGTGTTCATTTCGGCCGTGGGGAATATCGCTGCGGTCGTGCCTGTGCCCGGAGGTTTCGGGGCATACCACTATCTGGCGGCCCTTTCACTCAGCGCCATCTGCGGCAGCAGTTGGGAAACAGGATTTCTTGCCGCAACCCTTGCGCACGAATCGCATGCGCTGGTAATCCTCGTTACAGGAGTGATATCCTGGGTGGCAAGCGCTACAAGGCGCCGTACTCCTTCCCGTATTTAAGCTGCTGGGCGAGGAAGTCGTCGCAGTACTCGATGCGGTAATCCACTGCCTTTCCGTGCTTTACTACCGGCACTATGTCGGGGTTCACGAACCCGCGGTAGGGCTTGAGGTCGAGTGTGGCGTAGCGTTCGAGCACTTCTTTGTGGAGGTCGTAGTCGATTCGGATAGCGTAATTCTCCACCAGAGCCTTGCCGGCGGCATAGTCGCCCTCTGACTTGATGCGCTGGATTTCGGCGAGCAGTTCTCCGAACAGGCCGCGCAGAGCATCGAAGTCGTTGATGACGAAGTAGGTCTTGCCGTCGCGTATCTTCTTTTCGATAATCTTGTCGGCCTTGCCTTTCTCATAGCACCACTGGGCTATGAGTTTGCGGTCCTGCATATGGGCTTCGGTGTTGGTCTTGCCAAGCTCGATGCGGCAGAACTGCGTAAACAGGCCATTGCGTATCTGGCTGATATACTGTGCCTTGTAAGCCTCGGGGCTGTCTACCAGGCCGAGCTCCACAAGTTTGGGGTCGGCAAGATAGTAAAGGGCGAAGAGGTCGGCCCTGGCTTCCTCGAGGCAGGAGGTGTATTCCTTGAGCGCGTTCGAGGGGGTGCCGGGAAGGAGCTGGCCGCTGCCGTGGCCGAGGCACTCGTGCAGGTCGGTGTGCAGGTCGTCGGTAACCGGGCCGTACTTGCGGCAGATTTCTATCTCGGCCTCATCCCACGCGAATTCGGTGAGTATGCTCTTGGGCCTCTGGGCCGTCGCTTTGGCGTAGGCGTCGGTGATGTTCGCTATGGTGACGGACTTCGAGCCGTGCTCCTTGCGTATCCAGTCGGCGTTGGGCAAGTTGATGCCTATTGCGGTGGCGGGGTAGTTGCCTCCGGCAATCACGGCCACGTTGATGACCTTGGCCGAAACGCCCTTGACCTCGCTCTTCTTGAATTCGGGCTTGACAGGGGAGTGGTCCTCGAACCACTGGGCGTTCTCGCTGATGGTGCGGGTGCGCTGCGATGCCTGTTCGTCACGATAGTTGACAATGCCTTCCCAGGTAGCCTTGCGGCCGAGGGGGTCGTCGTAATCTTCGATGAATCCGTTCACGAAATCCACCGCGCTCTGCGTGTCGGCAACCCAGCTGACATTGTACTGGTCCCACATGCGCAGGTCGCCGGTGCGGTAGTATTCGATGAGTTCGGCTATGTATTTCCGCTGGGCGTCGTTCTCGGCTACCGCGCTTGCGGCTTCGAGATGGCCTATGATGGTGTCGATGACTTTGCCGTACAGACCGCCCGACTTGTAAACATCTTCAACAATCTGCCCGTCCTTTTTGACAACCTTGCTGTTGAGGCCGTAGCTGATGGGCCTGGGGTCGGTGGGGTCGGCCATGGTGTCGTAGAAAGCATTGACTTCGTCGGCGCTGACTCCTTCGTAGAAGTTGACGCTGGAGGCTTCAACTATGTCGAGGTCCGAGCCGGTGTAGCGCTTTGCAAGATACTTCTCGGTGTCGTAGATTACAGCAAGAGTGTGCTCGTCGTAGCAGTCGCTGTGGGTCATCAGCTGCGCGAAATAGTCTTTGCTGCAGGTGGGGAAGAACTTGTCTTCGTTATAGTGGTGGTGTATGCCGTTGCTGAAGAACACCCTCTTCGCGTAGGTGAGGAAGGCGTCCCACTGCTCGCCGCTGCGCTCGCCGCCGTAGTTTTCGAGAATCTTCTCGAGGCAGTGACGCACGTCGAGGTTGTATTTGAAGTACTGGTCCCAGGTGATATCGCGTCCGGCTTTTGCGGCCTCGCACAGATGGAAGATGTATTCCTTCTGCTGCAGGGTGAGGTTGTCCCAGTCGGGAATGCGGTAGCGCAGGACTTCAATGTCGGCGAATTCGTCTATCGAGTAGTTCCAGTCGTCTGCGGCCTCCTGCTTGGGGGCGTTCGTGCAGGCACAGGTAGCAAATGACAGTGCCATTGTCAGGATGAGTGCTGTATGTTTCATGTAATGGATTATTGTCTGTTGATGAAGCAGTCGATGGTGTTTTCGAGTAGCGAGCAGATAGTCATGGGGCCCACTCCTCCGGGGACGGGAGTGATGACGTCGGCCTTGGGCGCAACGCTCTCGAAATCGACGTCTCCGTAGAGGCGGCCGTCTTCGCCGCGGTTGATGCCCACATCGATGACTGCGGCTCCGGGGGCGACCATATCGCCCGTGATGAGCGCTCTCTGCCCGGCGGCCACGACCAGAATCTCCGCGGTGCGGGTGATGGCGGCCAGGTCGCGCGTGTGCGAGTGGCAGATGGTGACGGTGGCGTTCTCGTTCAGAAGAAGTTTGCTCACCGGCAGACCGACTATGTTGGAACGTCCCACCACCACGGCCCTTTTGCCGTCAATCTCTACGCCGGCAGCCTTGATGAGGCGTATTATTCCGCGCGGAGTGCAGGGCACGCAGTACTGCGGGTTGGGCTCCGGTTCGGTGCGGCGGCGCCACAGGGCGGCCACGTTCTCGGGATGGAATCCGTCCACGTCCTTCTCGCGTGCGATGGCCTTGATTGCCGTAAGTTCATCTATCTGTGCGGGCAAAGGAAGCTGGATGAGGATTCCGTCCACGTCGGGGGCGGCGTTCAGGGCGGCTATCTGCGCGAGCAGATCGGCCTGGTCCGTATCCTCCGGGAGGCGGATTGTCGTATTCTGTATGCCCACTTTTTCGCAGGCGCGTTCCTTGTTGCGCACGTAGGTCACGCTTGCCGGGTCTTCGCCTACGAGGATGACGGCCAGGTGCGGTGCGCGCCCGTAGCGCTCGGGGAAGAGCGCCACCTCGGCCGCAAGTTCGGCTTTTATGCTGTCCGAAAGTTGTTTTCCACTTAAAATCACGGCTGCGAAGATACGCAAAAAAATCGTATCTTCGCGAGTTGTAAATACCTCTCATCAAATGCGTGATCTCAAACTTACCAATACGCTTTCGCACAGGAAGGAACTCTTCGTGCCCATCAACGAGGGCCGGGTCGGAATGTATGTCTGCGGCCCTACGGTCTATGGCGACGCCCATCTCGGCCACGCCCGCCCGGGTGTGACATACGACGTGCTGAGCAAACTCCTGCGCCACCTCGGCTACAAGGTGCGCTACGTGCGCAACATCACCGACGTAGGCCATCTCGAGCACGACGCCGACGAAGGCGAGGACAAGATAGCACGCAAGGCCCGTCTCGAACAGCTCGAGCCTATGGAGGTGGTGCAGACCTACACGCTGCGGTACCACGAAGCCATGCGTCAGCTCAACGTCGCCCCTCCGAGCATCGAGCCCCGCGCTTCGGGCCATATTATCGAGCAGATCGAGGCCGTGAAGAAGATACTCGATGCCGGATACGCTTACATCTCGAACGGAAGCGTGTACTTCGACGTGCAGAAATACAACGCCGACCACGGGTACGGAATCCTCAGCGGCCGCAATCTTGACGAGACGCTCGAAGGTACCCGCAACCTCGACGGTCAGAGCGACAAGCGTGCTCCCTTCGACTTCGCTCTTTGGAAGAAGGCCGAGCCTGAGCACATAATGCGCTGGCCCTCGCCCTGGAGCGACGGATTCCCGGGCTGGCACCTCGAATGCTCGGTTATGGGCGAGAAGTACCTCGGGTACGAGTTCGACATACACGGTGGCGGAATGGACCTGATGTTCCCTCATCACGAGTGCGAGATTGCCCAGAACGTAGCCAGCCGCGGTACACGCGGAGTCCACTATTGGGTACACAACAATATGATTACAATCAACGGTCAGAAGATGGGCAAGAGCCTCGGCAACTTCATTACTCTGCCCCAGCTTTTCTCGGGCGACCATCCGAAGCTCGACCAGGCATACAGCCCTATGACCGTGCGCTTCTTCATTCTTCAGGCCCATTACCGCGGTACGCTCGATTTCAGCAACGATGCGCTCAAGGCCGCTGAGAAGGGCCTTGCGAAACTTATGGCTGCCGCACGTGACCTCTATGCGATGTGCGGTGCCAAGGAACCGGCGTACGTTTACGGGGAACTCAGCCAGGCCGTGGCTCCCGACAGCTGCAAGGCTACGTCGGCCGAGGTCAAAGCGGCTTGGGAGGGCGTTTACGATTCGCTTTGCGACGACCTGAACACTCCGGGTGCCGTTTCCGCCCTTTTCGAAGCCGTCCGCATAATCAACAGCGCAAAGGCCGGTTCGGTGAAGCTTTCCGCCTCCGACCTCGAGGCTCTGCGCCAGCTGTTCGATGATATCGTTTTCGGCGTGCTCGGCCTTGTTGACGAGCAGAATGCCGGCGGTGCTTCGATGGGTGTGATCGACGGGCTTATGTCGATGGTGCTCGAGAGCCGAGCTGCCGCCAAGGCCGCAAAGGACTGGGCCGCATCGGACCGCATCCGCGACACTCTTGCTGCCTTGGGAATCAAGGTCAAGGACACCAAGGACGGTGTCGAATGGAGCCTGTGATGAAGCTCGTTAGCTGGAATGTGAACGGCCTTCGAGCCGTGGCGGGCAAGGGCTTCGCCGATATCTTTGAGGCGCTGGATGCCGATTGTGTCTGTCTTCAGGAAACCAAGCTCCAGGCCGGTCAGATTGACCTCGAGTTCCTCGGCTACGAATCGTATTGGAACTATGCCGAAAAGAAAGGCTACAGCGGCACTGCCATCTACACCCGCGTCAGGCCTTTGAATGCCTGGAACGGTATAGGTCAAGCCGAGCACGATAACGAGGGGCGTGTCATCACTCTAGAATTCGAAGATTTCTATCTGGTCAACGTATATGTGCCCAATTCGCAGGACGGTCTGCGGAGGCTCGACTACCGCATGAGTTGGGAAGATGCCTTCCGTGCCTATGTGTCAGCGCTTGATGCGGGGACTTGCCTTGATGCCGGCCGCGGGACTTGCCTTGGTGCCGGCCACGGGACTTGCCTTGATCCCGGGCCTTCCCTTACTGCGGGCTCCGGACCTTTCGCCAGGCATCCGGCAAAACCGGTCGTGATATGCGGCGATATGAACGTCGCCCACGAAGAGATAGACCTCAAGAACCCGTCGACGAACCATTTCAATGCCGGCTTCTCTGACGAAGAGCGCGGCAAGATGAGCGAGCTGCTCGCTGCCGGATTCACCGACAGCTGGCGTTTCCAGCACCCTGGCGAGGCCAGGTACAGCTGGTGGTCGTACCGCATGGCTGCGCGCGAGCGGAACGTAGGCTGGCGTATTGATTATTTCCTCTGCTCGGACTCTCTCCGTCCACGAATCGCTTCAACCGATATCCTCAACGACATCTTCGGCTCAGACCACTGTCCGGTGGTGCTGGAGTTGGGAATATAGCCCTATTATGGCTTGTCTGCAATCGGGCGACGGACAAGCCATCATTGCCGGGGCGTTATTCGAACTTCACGGGCAGTGCTGTGAGCTGCCGCGCGATGGTGAAGGCTATCCTGCGATGGCCTTCGGTGCCGGGGTGCAGGTAGTCGTTGCCGTCGTTGTCTCGGAAGTACCGGTGGTGCTCGTCAAGAATGGGCATAAGGCCTGAAGTGCTGTAAAGGTCAAGCACGGGCACGGCCCAGATGCCGGCGGCTTCTTTTACGGCCTGGACATACTCGTCGATGAACAATCCTATTTTGTTTGCATACTGCTCGTCGGGTTGTATATTGGTCGGGCTCCAGAAGAAATATGCCCTGTGAATGGGCGTGAGTAGGATTATCTGTTTTGTGGGATAGTGCGTCTTGAGGTACTGCAGACCGATGTTGATGCGCCCCTTGAAGGTATTCTGATCGAAGTTGAAGTTTCGGTGAAGGCGGACTTCCTCCCGTGGACCGCTGACTTCTACGGCCTTTTCTTCATAGGTGAACCATTCACCTATGGCTATTCCGCGGTTATAGTCGTTGGTGCCGAGGAATACGAAGATGGCATCGACATCCTGCCCGTGCTCCTGCTCGAGTTTCTGCGCCTGGGGTACGACGTCCAGCATCGTGCGTCCGCTTATCCCGTAAACGTAAGGAGTGATGCCGAGGATACCGGGAAGCAGTGAACAATAGGTTTCGTTGGTGCCGTTCTCGACCTGTTTCTGATCGGTTATCGAATCGCCCAGAAATGCCACCCTGGCTCCGTTCCAATGGCTTTCGATCTGAGGAGCCGGAGTCTTTGACTTCTTTTTTGCCTCGGCGGAGAGTTCACCCGCCCCGCACAGCATCAGGGCGCACAGCCCCGCGAAAAGTATCTGTTTCATAAAAAATTTTTGCATAACCCGGCAGCCGCAAGTCCATCAATAACCATTTGATGAATCATTGACCGCCGTCGTCGTCACGAAATGTTTCCGAAAGATAGCAACTCTTTTCAAAATATATTTCAATTCAATTTTTTGTTCTTCTGACCGCGGTCATGGCGCAGGGCGCGACGGAACTCACTCCGCTCGTTCGTCCCTCCCATCGTCTCCTGTGTCCCGCTTCGCAAATCGGGTCTCGACAGCGCCTCCGGTGTCCCGCTTCGCAAATCGGGGCTCGACAGCGCCTCCCGCGTCCCGCTTCGAAAATCAGGTCTCGACAGCGCCTCCTGCGTCCCGCTTCGCA
>JAZLKT010000012.1:0-59631 GCA_045597785.1 Candidatus Cryptobacteroides sp. | reverse complement strand
CCATAAGGCCGAAGATGCTGAGCGAGCAGGCCCATATCCACACCGTTCCGCCCAGCACGCCGGTAATCTCGTACCACTGGACAAGGGTTGTCGTGCGGGCGAAGGCGTTGCCGAGCGTAAGCCAGGGCCACGAAATCTGCGCGCTCACCATATACCATCTCTCCCATGCCGTCCACAGACAGGCCAGGAGCACATAGGGCAGAACTCCGCTCAGACGCTTTTTACTCAGGCGGAAGACGCCGAAGATGAGGGCCATCTGCGCGGCGTTCGCCACCACGGCGAAGATGCCTCCCCCGACAGTGGCTTCGCACACCCACCAGGTTGTGAGCGCGTTCCACAGAGCGAAGGCCGCGAAATACCACCAGAAAAAGCGGCGCACCCCTGCCTGCGACGCAACCCGCTCGGCGCAGAGCAACGGCACGAATGCGAGCAGTGCGAGAAAGCCGGTGTGCGGCACCAGGAAAGGAAGGCTTATCAGCAGCACGAAGGCCGCCAGAAGCGCTATTATCAGTTTATTCGTCTGTTTCATTATCGTCAGAAGGCATATTCTTGCAATAGGCCCGCCATTTGGCAAGCAGAGCGGTCATATCATCGGGGATTGCCGAATCGAACTGGAGCCACTTGCGGGTGACGGGATGTTCGAAGCCAAGGGTCTTGGCGTGCAGAGCCTGGCGCGGGCATATTTCGAAGCAATTGCGTATGAACTGTTTGTAACGGGAATAGATGGTACCCTTGCGTATCTCCGTTCCTCCATAGCGCTCGTCACCGAAAAGAGGATGGCCTATCGAGGCCATATGCACGCGGATCTGATGCGTGCGGCCGGTTTCGAGCTTGCATTCCACAAGAGTCACATAACCGAAACGCTCCAGCACACGGTAATGCGTGACAGCGGTCTTGCCCTGCGAAGGGTCCTGACACACACGGTAGCGCAGACGGTCATTGGGGTCTCGGCCGATGGGGGCGTCTATCGTGCCCTCGTCTTCGCTTATGTTTCCCCACACCACCGCGCGGTAGCGGCGCTCTATGCTATGGTTGAAGAACTGCTTTGCGAGCCTCAACTGAGCCTCGTCGTTCTTCGCTACCAGCAGCAGACCGGAAGTGTCCTTGTCGATGCGGTGCACCAGTATTCCCATACGCTCGTCATCGGCATCGGGTCCCTGCGACCTTCCAAGATAGAAGGCCAGCGCGTTCACCAGAGTACCGTCGAAGTTGCCGTGCCCGGGGTGCACGCACATCCCGGCAGGTTTGTTCACCACAAGCGTGTCGTCGTCTTCGTAAACTATATCAAGCGGGATATCCTGCGGAATAATCTCCAGACCGCGCCTGCGGTAGGGCATCATAAAACGGATGATATCCCCGGGGCGCACTATGTAATTGGCTTTGACCACCTTGTCGCCCACGTGCACATAGCCCTCCTTGATGGCGACCTGCACGCGGTGGCGCGAAGTGTCCTCCATGTGCTGGGTCATATACTTGTCGATACGCACCGGTTCCTGACCGGCGTCGCATTCGAAGCGGAAATGCTCGAAAAGCTGATCCTCTTCGCCCTGAACGGAGCTTTCAAGCCAGTCTTCCATACTACTACTGCTGCTGTATGGTGTCGGGCCGCTGAGACGGAGCGGATGAATTCTGCTGAAGTTTGTTCTTGTCCAGAGTGAACTGGAGCCTGATTGTCGTGCCCATACGCACCTGACGGGTGGAGGCCGGAGGCACCTGTTTGTAAACGAACGCGTTCAGGGAGTCGGCATACGACTTTACGCTCGAGTCGAAAACGAGTTTCGAAACGTTCAGGGAATTGTCGTGGACGTGGCTTACGGCGTCAAGATACTTGTCCCCGGAGAGGTCCGGGACCTGAGTGTATCCGTCAAGACGGTTCAGACCGAGTTTCAAATCGATGACCGAGCCCGCATCGAGGGTCGTGCCCTTGGCAACGGGTTTTCCACCGTAAAGCTGGTCGAGGACATTGTTTGTCGCCATATCCGGCACATAGACGAGTTCGCCCAGGGTCAGGCCACAGGCACCGAGTTCCGATTTCGCCTGCCTCATCGAAAGGCCCACAAGGTCGGGCATCGTCACCTGACGCGCACGCATCGCATTGGTAGTCAGATATATGGTTCTCCCTCTCTTGACGCGGGTACCAGCCTGAGGATTCTGAACGAAGATGGCGCCCTTGCGCAGACGGTTCACATAAACCGAATCGACGACATGAAGCTTGACACCTGCACGCGATGCCACCCGGCCGGCTTCGGCAACGGTCTTGCCCGAGAAGTCGGGCACCTTCACCTTTATGTCGTGCTGGGTAATGGCGACAAGCAGCAGGCGCGTCACAAGCATCAGCGCCAGTACATATATGACTCCCCGCACAAGATTGCGCGAAAGCCAGTTGGAATCTATCTTCGCTTTTAAATCCTTGAATTTCATAAACGCGCAAATATACGCAATTCCTGCGTTATTACCTCATAGGCGGTCTGCCGCCCATACGCATGTTGCTGCTGTTGAAATTGCCGAACCTGTATGTAAGCGACAGGATTATGTAGCGCCCGAGCGTATTGTTGAGCACTTCCTGATGGTAGTTGGCCGAGTCGGTTACCATAAGGTTCTTTGACTGTCCGAGAATGTCGTAGCCCTTGAGTGCAAGGGTGAACTTCTTCTCGAACAGACTCTTCTGGAGCTCGGCATTGAGGATGTGCTCCGAAGGCTGGGCGGTGCTGTAGCCGCGGTACCAGTTGTATTCGTACTCACCCTTGAGCGTGAGGCCGGCAAGATCCCATGTCCAGTTGGCTGTAGCTCTTACCTGATTGTTCCAGGTTGTGGTGTTCGATGCCTCCCGGGCAATCGTGTACCACGAATGGTTGACCCTTGTGCGGCCACTGGCCGTCAGTTCCAGATTGTCGCCGCGGTAGGTGGCGCGGATTCTTTCGGTGATGCCGAGGTTCTTGGTCGTATTCAGGGTGAAGTCGGGAGCATTCACAAGGTCGAGCCTTCCGGCCTCATCACACCTGTCGTCGATGAACGCGTTCATGAAGCTGTAGTAGTCTTCCGAAGGATCGGCATAGCCGCTCATATCAACGTCAGACCCCACGAACGAAGCGCTTCGCGAGTAGTTGGCCCTCGTCATCATGTTGACGGAGAACTTGGACTTGGCGATGGGTGCATTGATGAACGCATTGACACTGGCATTCCCCGAAGCGGGGCCGTTGGCCGGCATTGAATATTGTGCACCGCCGTTGTACCACATGGCATTGACTATGGGGTTCTGCGTCAGCGAAGCGTTGAAGCGCAGATTGGCCGAGAAGAAAGTCTTCTTGTTGTTGTAGCGCCAGTCCCCGCGCAGGCTGTGCGTGAAATACGGCGTAAGCGTAGGATTACCGAAACTGATGTTCAGCGGGTTGGTATTGTCGGGCACCGGCATCAACTGCGAGGTGCTGGGCTGGGCCGAATTGCCGAAATAGAAGAGACGGCCGTTCGACGTCTCGCTGAAGTCGGCGAATATCATCGCCTGGGGCGAGAAGTTCCAACGGAAGTCGTTATAGGGCTCGGGGCGCGACGAAGTGATGTTGATGGTGCGGGTCGGTTTCGCACTGAAGCCGACCTGGGCGTTCAGCACTCCGGTCTGATACTTGAGGTTCGCCCCCATATCCTGACGCTGGCTCTCGTTGATTATCTCGTTCGAATAGGCGGCCACGATGCTGCCGTCGGGATCGAAGGTCTTCTTGTCGGAGGTCGATTTATTCCAGTTGTAGCTGTAGTTCGCCTCGAGGAAGAACTTGCTGCTCAGCGGCTCGGTATAGGTCACGCGGCCCATGAGCGAGTAGCTGTTCTGCACGTTGTTGAATGTCTGGTCGACGGATTTGACTTCATCCTGGCTGCCGTCCTCCTTATACGAGACGGACCCGTTGGAGTTAATGCCATCGAGCTTGTTGTTCGAGAGACTGTAGCGGCCCATCACCGTAAGTGTACGCCCGGGCGCGCCGAGTCGCTGGCGGTAGAGTGCGAAACCGCTCGTGCTCACGTTGCGGTTGGCTCCGCTATTGTCGGTGTGTGCGTCATTTATGCGGTACGAAGTGCCGTCGGCACGCTCATAGTATGTGGTATCGGTGCTCGTCTCGAAATAACTTCCGGAGCCGAAGTTCACCTGCGGTTCGAAAATAAGATTCGCGTTCTCGGAGAACTTGTGTTCTAGCCTTACCCCGAAACGGTTGCCGCCCGAAGTGCTGTTGCTTATGCCGTTGGTATTGTAAAGCAGGTTGTGGTCGTCGAGGTAGGTGCGCTTGAGGCTCGATTCCTCCACGTCCTTGTTCGAATGGTTGTAGAGATAATTGCCTGTCAGGTCCATATCGCCATCAAGCAGCGAGAAGGCCCCGTTGGTGCCGATCATATACGAAGTGGTGATGCCGTTGTTGCCGCCCCAGCCTCCCTGGCCCCGGCCCATTCCGCCACCGCCGCCACGCATACCCTGCATCATCGAGCCGGCGAGGTCGTTGAAACCGCGGTTGTTGGTATTGTTGCCGTTGAGAATGAGGCTTATCTGGCTCTCGTCGGTGAAGCGGCCCAGGAAACCGGCACCCTGGAAGCGCCAGTCGCCCATATTTTCAAGTTCGGGCATAATGTCGTGTCCACCGCCGGCCATCACGTTACCGAAGGCGCCGCGCATCATGTTGGGCATAATCGAGAGGTCAATGATGGTTTCGGTCTCGCCGTCATCGATACCGGTGAATTCGGCCTGGTCGCTCTTCTTCTCGATTACCTTGAGTTTGTTCACTATCTTGGCGGGAAGGTTCTTCGAAGCAAGCTGCGGGTCGTCCATAAAGAAGGTCTTGCCGTTGATTGTTATCTTCTTTATGGTTTCGCCGTTGACCGTTATGCTTCCGTCTTCGGACACTTCAACACCGGGAAGCTTTTTCAGAAGGTCTTCAAGAGCATCGTTCTCGGTAGTTTTGAACGAAGTGGCGTTGAATTCGATCGTATCCTTCTTGACTATGATGGGGTTGCCGGTGGCAGTAACCTTTGCCGCCTCGAGCTGCTCCATGTCGGGCTCCATCGCCAGGGCGCCCAGCTCGATTGCCTTGTCTTTGAGCTCGAAACTCTTCGAAAGGGCCTTGTAGCCCAGCAGTTCGGCCTTGATGACATACGTGCCTTTACGCACATCGACGAAGTTGAATGCACCCTTGTCGTCAGATAGCGAATACTTGAACGGCTTCTCCTGTCCGTCTTTATAAAGGGCTACGGTAGCAAAACCAAGGGCCTCGCCGCTTTCCTTGTCCTTAAGGGAACCTGTGACATTCTGGGCCGAAGCGCTCAAAGAAAAGCCCATACTCAGGGCAAAAGCGCAAAAGAGAATTTTAATCGAACGCAACATCGTACTTCTATTTTTTGTTTACTCTCCCGGGGTTCGAGAGGATGAATTTCTCCCAGGACGAACCCGAGCCGGAACTGTGCACCGGAGCGGTCAGCTGGTAGAAATGGCACATCGCCAGAGCGAGCGCATCCGTGGCATCGAGGTATTTCTGCTCAATTTTAATGCCAAGAGTGCGCTGCGCGATATCGGCCACCTGCTCTTTCGAAGCGGCTCCGTTGCCGCATACGGCGGTCTTCGCCTTGCGCGGAGCGTATTCGGTGACCTCGCAGCCGGCCACGGTGGCCGCAATTATTGCGGCGCCCTGGGCTCGGCCCAGTTTGAAGATGACCTGGGCGTTCCTGCCCATGAAGGGCGATTCTATGGCCAGGTCGTCGGGGTGGTACTGCTCGCAGAGCTCCGCAATGTAGTTGTGGATGCAGGCAAGCTTGGAATAGGGATCAGGAACTTTCCTGAGGTCGAGTACGCCCATATCGACATACTGCATGCGGCGGCGCTCATCTACACGGATGACCCCGAAACCAAGCAAATTGGTTCCGGGATCGATTCCGAGTATGGTTTTACCTTCAATCAATTTTGTCGAAGCCTGTGTAAGGGCGCAGAACCTCGGGGATGATGATTCCGTCGGGAGTCTGGTTGTCCTCAAGCAGGGCTGCCACGACGCGGGGCAGCGCAAGGCTCGAGCCGTTGAGCGTGTGGGCTATCTGCGTCTTGCCGTTCTCGTCGCGGTAGCGGCAGGCAAGGCGGTTGGCCTGGAACGACTCGAAGTTCGAAACCGAACTGATTTCGAGCCAGCGTCCCTGAGCGGCGCTCCAGAGCTCGAAGTCGTAGGTAATGGCGCTGGTGAAACTCATGTCACCGCCGCAGAGGCGGAGGATTCTGTATTTGAGGCCCAGTTTATTGACGATGCTCTCAACGTGAGCGACCATCTCATCAAGGGCGGCATAGCTGTCTTCGGGTTTCTCGACACGCACAATCTCCACCTTGTCGAACTGGTGCAGACGGTTCAGTCCGCGCACGTCCTTGCCGTAACTTCCGGCCTCACGGCGGAAGCAGGGTGTATAGGCCGTCATCTTCTGGGGTATCTGGCCCTGCTCGAGAATCACGTCACGGAAGATATTGGTAACGGGAACTTCGGCCGTAGGAACCATGTAGAAGTCGTCGATCTGTGCGTGGTACATCTGTCCTTCCTTGTCGGGGAGCTGGCCCGTGCCGAAGCCCGAGTCCCTGTTGACCATAACGGGAGGCTCCACTTCCTTATAACCGGCCGCGGTATTGCAGTCGAGGAAGAAATTGATGAGGGCCCGCTGGAGTTTGGCACCCTTGCCCTTGTAGACCGGGAATCCGGCTCCGGTAATCTTCACGCCGAGGTCGAAGTCGATGATATCGTATTTCTTCGCGAGCTCCCAGTGAGGGAGGGCATCTTCGGGAAGTTTTACCTCGGGGCCACCCATCTTCACGACGAGATTATCCTCGGCGCCGGTGCCTTCGGGAACCAGGTCGCAGGGGATGTTGGGCATGAGGACTATGTTGTCGTTCATCTCGCGGGCAGCCTGCTCGAGACGGGCGAGAAGTTCGGCCGATTCGGCTTTCATCGAAGCGACCTCGGCTTTGGCAGCCTGTGCCTCGTCGGTACGTCCCTGCTTCATAAGGGCACCTATCTCGGCAGCTTTCTGCTTCTGGGCCGCGAGGAGGGCGTCGCTCTTTGTCTGGAGCGAACGGCGCTCGGCATCGAGCGCGAGAACCTTTTCAACTATGGGTGCGGCGTCGAAATGTTTCTTCGCCAGTTTGGTGATGACCATCTGCGGGTCATCGCGGAGCATCTTGAGTGTGAGCATTTTCGATTTAAGTAAAAAGGACTTACACCTCTTCTCGAAGCGTAAGTCCATAATCTATTGTGGATCCCCCGAGATTAGTTCTCAAAAGGGACTACGGAGACGTAAGATTTGTCCTGTCTCTTGCGTGTGAACTTCACTGTACCGTCTACGAGCGCGTAGAGAGTGTGGTCCTTGCCCATTCCGACGTTCTTGTCGGGATTGTGCACTGTACCCCTCTGGCGGACGATGATGTTACCGGCCTTTACGGCCTCGCCACCGAACTTCTTCAAACCGAGTCGTTTGCTTTGCGACTCACGACCGTTCTTCGAACTTGATTGACCTTTCTTGTGTGCCATAATTCTGTTCCTTTAAGAGTTAAGCTGCGAGTGCGATCTCAGCGATTTCGATTTTCGACAGGGGCTGACGGTGACCGTTGCATTTCTGGAAGCCCTTGCGGCGGATCTTCTTGAAAACAAGGATTTTGTCTGCTTTTACGTCGTCTGCGAGCACTGTGGCCTTAACCACAACACCCTTTACATAGGGAGCACCGACCTTGAACTTGCCTGCATTCTCAAGCAGGAGCACCTTGTCGAACTCCACTGCTGCACCCTTTGCCTCGGGGAGGCGGTTGCAGTAGATTTGCTGTCCGGCCTCTACCTTGAACTGCTGGCCGGCGATGTCTACGATTGCGTACATCTTTATAAAAACTTTTTAAGTTTTGACCGTGGGCGGCAGTCCAATGCGGATTGCGCTTATCAAGCCCGGCGGCCTTCAATTTTTCGGACCGCAAATTTAGTTAAAAAACTTTTTTCCGCAAAATATTTTACTATTTTTGCAATCGATCGGGATTTCCGGTTTAACTCATTGAAGCATTTTGCTTTGCGAGGGTGGGACGGAAAGCCCGTGGCAGTCAAGCACAGCACCTGCAATGGCGAACTTATTCACATACGACCGTCCCGTCACGGGAAAGAACCACATCGGCCGCAAAGACGAAAGCGACACCCTTCGCCAACTCATCGAATCGGGGCGCAACATCGTTATCTACGAACCGCCGAAGAGCGGCAAGTCGTCGCTCATTGCCCAGACTCTCTACGCGATGAGGCTGGATGCCGCTGTGTTCAATTGCCTGGAGGTATCGCTCCTGAATGTCCGGAGTTCGGCCGACCTGCTGCTCAAACTTACCGGAGTGCTGCTGGACCACTTCACATCCACCCCCGATGAAAGGGCGGCGTTTGCAGAGCGCTATCTCGCCGGAACGCACTTCGTCCCGGACGAAGCTGAAAACCGGGCATTCTCACTTGAAGCGATGGCCGCCACCGAGACCGACGCCCGCGACATCCGCACCATCCTGAGCATACCATACCGTCTGGCCGAAGACCGCGGCGAAAAGATCATAGTTGTTCTGGACGAGTTCCAGAACATCGGCCTCTGCGAAGAGAGCGTGATGATTCTCAAGCTTTTCGAAGACGTAGTGCGCAAATCCACTGCGACCCAGCAGAGCCTGTGCAGCTGGATATGGACCGGCAGCCAGGTCAATGCGATGAAGGAGATTTTCGAGAAGGGGCGCTGGTTCGCCCGTATGGTCGAACGCGTGAAGCTCGGGCCTATCCCTTACAAGGAAATAGAGAGTTATATCGTACGCGCATTCCTCACCGGAGGAAAGGTCATAGAAAAGGCCGACCTGCAGAAAGTTGCCGAAAGCCTTGAATGCAACGTGTGGTATATGACGCACTTCGCCAGCATCTGCGACAACCTCAGCCGCGGCTACATCATGGCTCCGGTGATCCAGGAAAGTCTTTCAACGCTGATGGCCATACACGAGGCGCGCTTCGTGACGATGATGAACGACATCACGACCTTCCAGCTCCTGCTGCTCAAGGCGATACTTGACGGGCAGAAGCACCTCAGCAGTGCCGAAGTCATCGAGCGCTACGGCCTCAATTCGTCGGCCAACGTCCGCCGTCTCAAGGACGCCCTCTGCCGCAAGGAAATCATCACCTTCGAGGGCCCCGACGAGCACCCCGTCATCCTCGACCCGCTTTTCAAATTCTGGCTGAAGACCCGTTTCTTCGCGGGTCGCTGACGCTCCAAACCTCCCTTGAATCGCTTCGCTCCGGGGCGTTCCGTCACTTGCTATCGTAGTGATATCTCATCGATAGAACATAGACGAATATTTCCTGCCCCTCCACCTTATAGATAAGGCGGTGTTCCTGATTAATCCTTCTGGACCATAGGCCCCGCAGGGGGCCCTTTAGCGGCTCCGGCTTCGCGATTCCGGTAAAAGGATGTTCAGAGATGTCAGCAAGAAGAACCTTTATCCTCTCGACGACCTTTGGACTGGTCTTTTTCCAGTATTCAAAGTGTCCCATTGCCGTGGGGGAGAAGATTATTTTCATAGCGTGGCCAGATTCACTTCAATGCCCTTGCCTTCTGAAGTTTCCCGAAGGCTCTGCTGAATGTCGGCAAGCACATCGGGGGCAGACATTATGTACTCTGTCTCCATAATGGAATTGTACTCTTCAAGGGATACCATTACAACACCTGTATTCTTTCCTCTGTCAACAATGATAGCATCGTTATCGGCTATCACGGCATCGATATATTCCTTGAGATTCTTTCTCAATTCGGTATAATTCGCTGTTCTCATTTCAAATTTAATTTATACAAAAATAAGTACTTATTTACGTACTTGCAAATGATTTTTAAAAATGACTTTATACATACTACTTGAAAACACTATTTTCTGTGTTTTGCAAACTCAAGGTGACGCGATTCACCCTGTACCGCACAGAAACATTTAAAGGAGTTTGTAATTGCCAATAACAATGAGAGCCTCTGAAATTGAGGTGACGTTCAGTTTCTTGAAGATATGCAACTTATGACTCTTTATCGTGTTCAAAGACAGGAATAGGTCATTGGCGATCTCTTCGTTTGACATGCCTTTCATTGCCCGGTGAAGGATCGCCTTTTCGGTCTGGGAAAGTTTTATCTCCAGGTTGAATTCTTTAAAATTCCTGCTCGCGAAATCATATGCCCATCTTTTCCCCGAAGGAACAATCACCAGAAGAGATACTTCTTTTTTACTTGAAGGCACGAATGAAAACAGTCCTAATTTGATTTTCGTGTCATCGCCTATGAAAATAGGCGTAAATCTACAATTGATGAAAAACGCCCGTCCGCGAATACTGATAGGATAATCCATAACACATAGATGATTATGATAATCCTCCTTCGACATCATTAACTTTAGAGAATCGTAGTCCTTCTGAACTAGCGATAGTGTTTCCAATGTTTCGTCACTCACTAAGGCCCAATACGGATTAATGCATTTCCTTTTGTAGTCTCCTGATGTAGCCTCATCCAGATATATGAGGTACTCCGACAAGAATATGGGCTCATGCTTATCAAAATCTACCAGGACACAGCTATTGCCGTTCACTTCCGAGCATGCCTTGACCCCCGCGATGACTCCGGCATAATCAGGGCCGGCGGCGTCTTTACTGTGGACCGAATTATTCGAGAAAAAGTTGTTGACGTTTATCATAAACTCGTGATTGAAATGACTTTCCGTCATAAAAGTATAAATAAATACTCGGCTATCCCCGCACTAAAGTATGAATGTATACATCTCCCACAAAAAAACATACTTTAGTGTGATATAAACATTGCTCTATTGTTATCAATTATGTTTTCCTTTGTATTAATAACCATAGGATTCAATAACCTTTTAATGCCATGAAAACGAAGAAAATACCTGCAACTGGGATCATTCTCAAGATGAACCTCGTTGCTTTGTGTGCAGCCTTTTGTTGCTTATCGTGTGCTAAAATCCAGGAGGGAATTCTAACTCCTCCTGTCATAACGGATGGCACGTTACTGCGTGAAACGAGAATGGAAGTTCCCGGTAACAACGTTTCAATGGAAGATGTAATGTCAATGATTGAGAGAGATTTCCCTCAAACAAAGGGCACTCAAATTGAAGTGGAGCCATATCTTAGTGAATCCTCCGATACGCTTATGTACATTGTCAACAGCAAGTCTTCAGGTGGATGGAAGATTTATTCATCTGACAAGCGGACTCCTGCGGTTTTGGCCGAAGGCGAGTCTGGTTATTTCTCAATAGAAGAGGGAAGCCCTGCAGTAGCAATATGGATTTCCAAAATGGGAGAAGATATTTCCAGAGTAAAAAAAGCTAAAGACGAGGACTTGATTTTCAGCAAAGAAGAGATTAAAACTTATAGGTCTCAGTGGGCGACGAGCACACAAAAGATCAATGGTGGAGGAACTGGCCATTTCGTTCCCAAAGGTCACTGGGAGGAATCTATTTCTTCCACAGTCATAGAATATGATTCCTTGAGTCATATGGTTGGACAGTGGGATCAATCACGCCCATATAATGAATGCTGCCCATATTTTACAAGTACTCCGAATAAAAGGTCTTATGCCGGCTGCGTAGCAATTGCCGGCTCACAGATGTTACATTATCTCCATTATAAAATAGGAAGGCCAGTCAACATGTATAGTGTTGGTTATTGTAATGGAAATATCGATCATTATTCTTATTCATATTCGGATCCAAATAGCAGCGTATGGTCAAATATGAATTATTCGTATACAGATGACAGTGATGTTACAATACCAGAAGCGATCATGATAGGCTATGTAGGAACAGTCGTTAATATGCACTACTGTGATAATATTTTTGGTCAGTTCTCTTGGGCATTACCGAGCAATCTAAAAACAGACCTTTTCGAGCCTATGGGAATCAGTTGCTCTCATGGTGATTATGACGAGGATATTGTCAGGCAAAGTTTGTTGGATGAGATGCCCGTCATTGTTTCGGCCTCTAATCTTTTAATTCCAACAGATGGTTCTATACATTGTTTCGTGATTGATGGATATCGGAGGGTTCAAATCAAAACAACGCATCATTTCCGTTATGTCTATGACCAACCCAACAATGATATATTAGTGCCAGTGCCAGCACCGGAGGAGTATTCTACATATGAGTATTCTTCTCCTATATTTGCAAATATCAAGATTAATTGGGGATGGTGGAATCAATGGACGGATGGCGTTAACGATGGTTGGTATGCCTTGACTTCCGGTTGGACCGTGACAAATGATGGAAGGACATTCGATTACAATCACTATGTCAAAATGATCTATGGATTTGCTCTTGCCGACTAAAGGCAAGAAAATGCTAATGCAGTATTAGCATTCTATATCTCGTTATATACATTTTTAATGCCTGGCAATAATGAAACAGATTGCTTTTGTATTGTTAACAGTGCTATGCGCATCTGCATGTGCCGGATTTGGAGCCACAACCCCACCGTCAAGCTGTCAAACATTTCTGACTGGTGAATGTTTGAATAGCACAGAATTGACATATTATAAGCCAAATACTTCAGATCAGATGTGTGCTTGGGGCAAATATAGATTTCTATTCCATTTGGATCTCGATTATTCCAACGAAAGAACGGACAATAGGTTGGTTGTTCATTCGTATTGGCGCCATGTTCCTACACAGGAAATGTATAATGCTTTTGGTAAAAATGGGGCTTCTGTAAAGGAGACTTTTGAAGATGAATTTGAATCGTTCACGAAAGTATATGCAGAAAAGTATCCTGGTTATTCAGACAGGTACTCGGTAGTGACGATTCTATATAACGGTGGCCTTTCTTTGGTAGCCAATAAAGATTTTGCAGGGGTGCCGGCCGGAAAAGATCTCTCTGAAATTATCGTATCCGATCCATATCCCGGGAATTTTGGCCTGTATCCGGACATCCCCCTGGAATTTATCGCAATGCCAGGAGAAAGGATTTCTTTCAGCGTCCCTCTCGGCGATTTCAAAGTGGTTTCGGAGCCCGTAGCCTTTGAACTGACCATCCCGGTAAAGGTGGTCATGTATCTTCAGTGGCTTAATGACAAACTCACCGCCCCGGGCGCTCCCGTACCATATAAAGAAGAAGTGCTTCACTGTAGTTTCGTGAGCCCGTACCGCATAATGTAATAAAGCATCGAGTAGCGAGGCATTCGTACACACGCGAATAATCATGTGCCCGGCCCGGTAATCTCGGTCTGCCCGCTGATCGAAGGGGGCTGGGAGCCCGCAGGCCGGTGGCACAGGGAATATCGCCGAGGCTCGTGGCCTCCCTCTACACGAAAGCGACCGACAGAGAGACTGCCGGTCGCTTTTGTGTATGTAATTAAAAATTACTGCTCCTCCTCGAGACGGAGATGCTGAACGTAAACAGCCTTCATGTGGGCCATACGCTTCTTGACTGAAGGTTTCTGGAATTCCCTGCGGGAGCGGAGCTCCTTGACTGCACCGGTCTTCTCGAACTTCCTCTTGAACTTCTTGAGGGCCTTCTCGATATTCTCACCTTCTTTAACGGGTACGATAATCATCCTTTATACCACCTCCTTTTCTCTGAAAATTGGACTGCAAAGGTATAAATATTTTTTGATTCCACAACTTTTGAGAAAACTTTTCGGTATTTTTGAAAGTTGTAGCTAAAGCGCCCGACATGAAAAAGAAAAACTCATTCTGGATTATTGTGATAATCATCCTGCTGATTATCCTTATCATCATTCTCTATTCCCGCGCCAACGCGAAGCGCGAAGCGGCCCTTGCCGAACAGGCGCAGAGCGAAGAACTCGGAGCCGGACCCGCCAGCCTCGACGCCGCAGCGGCCGAAATCAGTGCCGGCGACGGATGGCTCGAACTGCCGCAGACGGCCTTCCACGGGGGCGAAGTGCCCTCAACATTCTACAACGTGACGCACTGGGCCGTGGTGGACGGCCGCAATCACCGCAACTACACGGTTTTCTACGACCCCGAAATCTACGCATCCTACTGGGTTGCCTACCCCATCTGCAAGATGCACCTGGGCACCGGGCGCGAAGAGGGCTGGGCATTCGATCCGGCCATCCCCACCGACAAGCAGACCTCGGTCAAGAAGGGCTACGGCGTATCGGGCCTCGCCACGGAGAACTACGCATCGAACTACTACGCCCGCGGTCACCAGTGCCCGAACGCCGACCGCAACGGCATACCCGAGATGATGCTTCAGACATACTACTCTTCCAACATGACGCCTCAGTTGCAGAACGGCCTGAACGGCAACACCTGGGCCCAGCTCGAAGCGGCCGTGCGCGAGCAGGTGCCCGACAACGACACTCTCTACGTGGTTACGGGAGCCAACTACGACGGGCAGCGGGGCTCGAGGGCGAGTGTTGACGGAGAGATTCTGGGCGAAGAGATCACCAACCGAGACGGAAAGGTCCTTCCCGTGCCGTCCGCCTACTACAAGATTCTGCTCAAGGTTCACCGTGACGCGGAAGGGCACATCACCGAGGCCTGCAGCATAGGCTTCTGGCTGCCCCACACCGACCTTCTGCACTATGAATACGACGACCCCGCCTTCATCAAATCAGTCGATTGGATCGAAGGCCAGACCGGATTCAATTTCTTCGTAAATGTACCCGACCGCCTCGAGAACCAGTGCGAGGCCAATACCAGCTGGGACGCATTCAAAGCATTCTGACGATTATGAAAAAGATAATACTTTCGGCCTTGTGCCTTGCCTGCGGAGCGGCATTCTCCGCAGAGGCCGACGTCCTCGACGTCAAAACCTACACCCTCGACAACGGAATGGAAGTGTGGATCAACGAAGACCACTCCTCCCCTACGGCGTTCGGCGCCGTGGTCGTGAAAGCCGGCTCGCGCGACTGCCCCGGCAGCGGAATCGCCCACTACTTCGAGCATATGATGTTCAAGGGCACGTCCGATTTCGGAACGGTCAACTACGGCGCGGAGAAGGAATACCTCGACTCGATAGTCGTGATGTACGACTCGCTCGCCCTTGTCAAGGACGCCGAACAGCGGCGCGCGATTCAGATGGAGATCAACCGTCTGAGCATCGCCGCTTCGAAATATGCCATCCCCAACGAATTCGACGCGCTTATCACCTACAGCGGCGGAGCGGACCTCAACGCCTTCACATCCGAAGAGGAGACCGTCTATCACAACTCCTTCATCCCGGCCTACTTCGCGCAGTGGGCGCAGATAAACGCCGACCGCCTGCGCAACCCGGTTTTCCGCCTTTTCCAGAGCGAGCTCGAGACCGTGTATGAAGAGAAGAATATGTACTCCGACCAGGCCATCCAGAACGCCCTCGAGACCATGATGACCAAGGCCTTCACGCCCACCCCCTACGCTCCGCCCATCATAGGCTACACCGACGAACTGAAGAACCCTCAGCTCAGCCGTATGGCCGACTTCTTCGAGCGCTACTACGTGGCGGGCAACATGGGGCTGGTCGTCTGCGGCGACGTCAAGGCCGAAGAGATACTCCCCGACATCGAGCGCACGTTTGGAACACTGCGCCGCGGCGAAGACATTGAGCGCGGAGAAATCAGTTTCCCGCCCTACGAAGGACGCAGGTTCGAGACCATTCCCATCGACCTTCCGCTCATAAAGATCGGCGCGCTCATCTGGCAGGCTCCCGCGAAATCGGATCCCGACTACGAAACTATGATGCTGCTTTCGTACATCCTCAACAACAGCGAAGGCGTCGGTCTTCTTGACAAGTTCACCTTCGACGGCTCGATGATGGGTGCCATGGGCGTCTATCAGGGTTTCGCGCACAACGACGCCGGCGTATTCCCCATCATCTTCATGCCCAAGATATTCGGTCAGAGCTACGACAAGGCCGAGACCCTGGTGCTCGGCGCACTGGAAGCCCTGAAGAAGGGCGATTTCAGTGACGAACTGTTCGAAAGCTGCAAACTTTCCTACAGCCGCGAACTGCTTTCGGGTCTCGAAACCCTGCAGTCGAGGGCCTACGAGATGATTTTCGCTCTGTCGAGCGGCCTTGGCTGGGAAGAGAAACTCGCACGTATCGAGGCCGCAGGCAGCATCACGAAGCAGGATGTAATTGACGCCGCAAACAAGTATTTCACAGGCAACTTCCTCGCATTCAACAAGAAGAGCGGCGTCCCCGAAAAGGATAACCTGCCCAAACCTCCTTACGAGAAGGTCGTCCCCGAAGCCAAGGATTCGGCATCGGCCTACGCTCAGAATTTCAGGGCCGCGTGCGACAGCATCAAAGCCGACTTCCCCGTCGTCGATTTCTCATCCGTGACGATAACCGAAATCAATCCCCTTGTCAAACTGTACAGTTCCGCAAACCCTGTCAACGACATATTCAATCTGGATATCGAGTTCCAGACCGGAACACTCGAGTATCCGCAGATTGAGAACATGGTTTCCTATGTGGGTCAACTCGGCATCGAAGGCCAGAGCTACGACGAGTACTACCGCGCCATACAGGCACTCGGCGGCAGCCTCGGCATCTCGTCTGGCAAGAATACCGTCAAGGTAAGCATCAGCGGTTTCGACGACAGATTCGAAGAAACGCTCCGCCTCGCCTCACGTATATTATATGAAGCGAAGGGCGAAAAGAAAAAGCTGTCCGACCTCAAGAGCGAAGACAAGGCATCAATCGGAATGTCCCGCAAAGATGGCAGCACCGTCGCCAAGGCTCTTATGTACAAGGCCGTCTATGGCAACGAATCCCCCTTCCTCGCCGACAGGGGCAAATTCACCGACGACAATCTGCTGGGCACCTGGCGAAAAATCCAGACCGTACAGTGCGAGCTGCTTTATACAGGCAATCTGAGCGCAGAACAGGTGGCCGCCACGGCCGCCGAAGTGCTCGACCTTGACAAAGTCAGCGTTCCGTCGAAGAATTATCCCAACGAACTGCACGTGGGCCGTTTTGCCGATGAGAACAAAGTGCTGTTCGTTCCCTGCAAGGGCTCATCGCAGGCCAACATCTATGCGGTTATTCCAACCGGAGTGCTGCCCGACAGGCGTTCACGAACGATTGCCACCTACTACAACTCGTACCTTGGAGGCGGAATGACTTCGCTCCTCTTCCAGGAAATACGCGAGTTCCGCTCGATGGCCTACTCCACCGGTTCGGGCTTCGTGATGTCGAACTGGACCCACCGCGACAGCGAGGAAAGCTTCCTTCTCAGCTACGTGGGCACGCAGTGCGACAAGGCCATCGACGCCATGCATGTCGTAGATTCGCTCCTGCATCAGATGCCCGTCCGCGAAGCGAAACTTGCAGCCAAGAAGATAGAATACCGCAACGACCTGTTCGACGCCTACCCCGACTGGCGCGAACTTCCCTCATATGTGCAGACCTACACGATGAGCGGCATCCCGGCTGGCGCGAATCTTGAAAAACTCTCGGTAGTCGAAGGTCTCACCACCGAAGAGATGCTTGACTTCGTGGCCGAAAGAGTGACCGGCAGCCCCGTTGTCTGGTGCGTAGTCGGCGACCCGGCGAAGATCGACATGGAAAGCCTCAAGGCCTTCGGCAAATTCACCGAATTGAAAGTCGAAGATGTCATCAAATAGAGTAAAAGCCATCCTGGCGGCTCTGGTCCTGCTGTGCGCAGGGCCGGCAAGCCAGGCGGCCGACAAGATACGGCCCGAGATAGTGTTCGTGCACAAATACGAGCACAAGTACGACTGCACACTCAAGATGGAGACCCTCAAATACCTTGTCCCCTTCATGGGTGCCGATTTCAAGGCCGAACTGACGGAGTACTACGCCGCCCTTGCCGTCGCGATTGAAGATGCGCAGAACGGCCTCCAGGGGCAGTGCGCCACCGTGCAGGTCAGCGCGAAAGGCATAGACTCCGAGTTGACAGCCAAGGAAGACGGTCTGATGGACCTGAAGATGAACCTTCCCAAAGCCTGGCTCACGCTGCACAACGTCACCGTCAAGGACATCAAGAAAGTCTTCGAGAAATACTTGAAATAGTACTGCTTCAAGAAGAAAACGGGGGCGACCGAAAGGCCGTCCCCCGTTGTTCGTGTTTTCAAAGAAACGTTATTCCATTATGACAACGCGGAATGACATCGGCTCGGGCCAGAACTCGAGGTCGATTTCATAGTCGAAATCGCTCGCGGTATAGTAGATGGTAATCCAGCCGGGGCCGAATGCAGAATCCACAGTCTCCGTCCAGAATGCCCAGGAGTCTTCCTCGACATTGACGCAAGCCTCGTTATGACGTGTATAGGGCATCTCTATCTGGTAAGCCTCGGTGGGCGAATCCCAGTTGAAGGTGCGGTACACCTTTACCAGGCCGTTGTCAAAGGCTTCCGGAGTCAGTTCCTCGACATCGAACGATGCATAGAAATAGTTGTTGTTGGCTACCTCGGAATACTCCCAACTGTCGACATTGAGATGTACGACAGCGGCAATGCCGGTACCGTCCTTTCCGTCACGTCCGGGGGCGCCGTCGCGGCCGGGCACGCCGGGCTTTCCCTGACAGGAAGCGATGAAGCAGAGCGAAACAGCCATCATCGCGGCAAAAAATATCTTACGCATAATCATTTCGTTTTAAGTTGTTATCTGCGTGTTGCGGTGCTGCTTGAAGCGCTGCGTGTCGAACCCGAACTTGTAGAACTCCTGGAAGTACTTCCCGCCGTGCTCGAACTTGACTTGGCGGATGAGGCGCTGCTGCCCGAGCGGCTTGAACTTGACGAAGAAGAGCTGCGCTTTACCGTCGACTGGCTGCCCGAAGGAGTCACGGTGCGGATGCTGGTGTTCGACGATCCCGAAGTCTTCACGCTGCTCTTGACGGTTGTGCTTCCCGTTACGCGGCTGGCGCTGCTCGAGCTGGAAGAAGCGCTGCGCGAAGGCGTGGCCGAACTCGTTGAAGCGGCGGCGCTGCGGCTTGTCGTCGTGCTTGAGGCGCTGCGGGCAGCTTCGGCAGCCGACGCAGTGGTGCTCGAAGCGCTGCGGCTTGCAGTGGTACCCGAGACTGTCGTGCTGCTTGCGCTGCGCGAAGGCTCGCTCGCGCTTGTCGAGGCTGCACTGCGGCTTGTCGTCGTGCTCGCGGCGCTGCGGCTGTTGACCGTGGTCGAACTTGCCGAGCGTGTAGCTGTGCTGGCGGCATTGTTCGACTTTGCGGCGGCACGGGTCGATGAAACCGAAGTGGTCTGTGTGGCTTCCTGTGCGGCGCGGATGTCACGGGCGTTCGTAATCACGTGAGAGGTGGAACCGGAGGATGATCCGCCGTTACCGGTAGAATAGTTCGCGGTGCGTACGCCGAACGAGGTCTCGGGATGCTGCTGCTCGTAGTCGTTGCGCATCATGGGAGCTGCAATGCGGGCGTAGTTGGGATAGTGGAACGACGCACCATAGTGGAACTCGTGGCAGTAGTGGTGGTTGTGCATATAAGTGTTGATATATGCGTGATAGTGGTTCACGTGGATGGGAGCCGGATGCCTGTAGTGAGGAGGGAAATGTCCCCAGTACCAGGTGGAGCGCCAGCAATGGTAGCCGGGCCTCAGCATATGCGCGAATACGGCGGGCCTTGTGTAATAGACAGGCTCGATGATGTAGTTGGGGCCGTAGATGTATGGAGCACCTATCACCTGAACGTAGTAGTTGGAAACTCCGGAAACCTCGGCAACGAGCGTGGCCACATCCTGATAGATATTGTGGTCCAGGACTGCCTGGATGACAAAGATGTGCGTAAAGCCGTCGACATCCTCGAGAACGCGGAGGTAATCCACATAACCGTCTCTGTTGAGGTCGAGGTTCGAAATCATGTAGGATGAGTTGTTCAGGAGCATCTCGAATTCCTCAATCGTGTTCGACTGGGCGAAAGCCGCAGCCACGGCCTGAAGGTCGAGGTGGAGCGAGATGTCGTCAGCAGCAGCCACGGTACAGGTCGTGGTGGTCACGGTGCGCGTTCTGGGGACGGTGACGGTAGTGCTGTAGGTGTGGACTGTCTCGGTATAAGGCGACACCGTAACGATACGGGTGGGACCGCAACCGGCAAGAATCATAGGCAGTACTGCCAGAGTGCATAAAATGCGTTTCATATGTATTTTGATTAATTTTTATTCAACCCCACAAAAATACTTTTTTTGAGGGAATAGGCAAAATAAATGTAAATTTGCGGTATGAATAGCAAACTCTGCGCCATTATTGCCGGGATTGTTGCGTTTTCCTGCAACCAGCCCGCCCCGGCCCCTCTCCACGACGAGAGCATCGAAGACCTCAAAGCCCGCGTGTTCGTCGTGGCGTCTGAACAGGTACGTTACCAGTCACGTCTGCTCGAAGATGGCAAGTGCGCCCGCACCTTCCATCACGACGGCACACTCGAGCAGGTAAGTTACGTCTGGTGGTGCTCCGGATTCTATCCCGGAACCCTCTGGTATGTTTATAAGAACACCGGCAACGAGGACGTATTCGACCTTGCAAGGGAGAAGACCGACGATATCGAGTATCTCAAGGAATTTACCGACAACCACGACATCGGATTCCAGATAAACTGCAGTTTCGGCAACGCATACGAAGCCGAGAAGCGCAAGGCGGACCGCGACATAATGGTACGCGCCGCCGAGTCCCTCATCACCCGCTTCGACCCGGCCGTGGGCTGCATCCGCAGCTGGAACGGCCAGCACTACCGTGTCATCATCGACAATATGATGAACCTCGAACTTCTGATGAAGGCCAGCCTGATGACCGGAGACGACAAGTACGCCGCAATAGCCCGAACACACGCCAACACAACGATGGCCAACCACTTCCGCCCGGACTACAGCAGCTACCATCTGGTGGACTACAACCCCGAGACAGGCCTTCCCCTCGCAAAGAAGACCGTTCAGGGCTACGCTGACGAATCGGCGTGGGCACGCGGCCAGGCCTGGGGGCTGTACGGATACACTATGATGTACCGTTTCACGAAGGACAGGGCCTACCTCAAGCAAGCTAAACATATCGCCGACTACGTCATCGGCCGCCTTCCTGAAGACTGGGTCCCGTTCTGGGACTTCGATGACCCCGCAATTCCCAATACCGTGCGTGACGCTTCGGCCGGAGCGGTCATAGCCAGCGCGCTTGTCGAACTCGATTCGTACGCTCCACGCAAAGGCTACCGCACCGTGGCGGAGAATATCATCTACGCCCTTGCCGGCGAAGAATACCTCGCCAAGCCCGGCACGAACGGAGGCTTCATCCTCAAACACGGAACGGGAAATCTGCCCGGAAATTCCGAGATAGACGTCCCGCTCTCATATGCGGACTATTATTTCATCGAGGCTCTCGACAGGCTTTAGGCCTTCACCCCGCCAAAACGTTCTGTGATGATGGCTTCGGCCTCGGCAATGCGCGCATCGAGTTCGGTGCGCGTTGTCGCTTCGCAGATGAAGCGCAGGTAGGGCTCCGTATTCGAAGGGCGGATATTGAACCACCAGCTGTCGAATTCCAGGCGGAAGCCGTCGAAATCCATAACCTTAAGGGGCGTGGCCTGCGAAGCGAACCAGTCCTTCACCGCGGACATCGCACCGGCCTTGTCCTCGACGCGGAAGTTGATTTCGCCGCTGTTCTCGTAGGCGGCAATCTGCGCCATCGCCTGCGAAAGGGTCATTCCCTGCTTCTTGAGAGCGGAGACTATGCGCAGGACTACCATCGAGGCGAGTAGGCCGCTGTCGGAATAGAAGAAGTCCTTGAAATAGTAGTGACCGGCAAGTTCACCACCCCACAGGCCGTCCAACTCGCGAAGACGCGGCGCGGCAAAAGCGCGACCTACCCTCCAGGTATGCACGTCGGCGCCATAAGCGGCCAGATACTCGCTCACGGCCTTCGAAGAGCGTATCTCCTGCAGCACGCGGGGGTTCTTCTCTCCCCTCTCGTCGCAGAAATAACGGGCCATCAGCGCCACCACCAGGTCGGGAGCCACGAAATCGCCCTTCTCGTCCACGAACATCACACGGTCGGCATCGCCGTCGTAGATGACGCCGACATCGGCCTTTTTCTCGCGGACAAGACGTTTGAGCGGCTCGACGTTTTTGGGAATGAGCGGGTTGGGTTCGTGGTTGGGGAAGCGTCCGTCAATGGTATCGAAGATGTATGCCGGACCTTCGCCGAATACTTCGTGGGCGAAGAGATTCGCCATTCCGTTCGAAAGGTCAAAAGCTATGTTGATATTGCTGTAATCGCCTTTGTAGCGGAGCATGAATGCCAGATAGTCGTCGTGGATGTCGAAAGCGTGCACTTCGCCTCTTTTCGCAGCGGCAGGGCAGGGCTCGCCAGCCTCTATCCAGGCTTTGATCTGGCCGAGCCCGGTGTCAAGACCAACGGGAAGGGCATTCTCGCGCGAAACCTTCATACCGTTGTACTCGGCCGGATTGTGCGATGCTGTAATCTGTACCGAAGCCTTGAAACCGTAGTTCGCGGTGCTGAAATACACCATAGGGGTGCTGCTGAGGCCTATATCGTACACGTCGGCTCCGGCCGTGCAGATGCCATCGACCAGGGCGTTGCGTATCTCTTCGGACGAGACGCGGCAGTCGCGGCCCACAAGGACCTTGTCGGCCCCGAGCAGGCGGGGGATGAAATAACCTATCTTGAATGCGGTGGTGCTGTCGAAATCGACTCCGTACACTCCGCGGATGTCATAAGCGTGGAATGCTCCCATATCACTTGATTTTTGATTTGTATTGAGTGCGGACCTTGCCGCGGGCTATGTTCTGAAGTTTGCCGCCGACAATCTTGCGGCGGATAGGCGCGATGAGGTCGGTGAAAAGCACGCCGTCGAGGTGCGAGAGTTCGTGCTGTATCATACGGCAGCCGAATTTGTCGAAAGTTTCCTTCTGCGGCTGGAGCTTTTCGTCCCAGTACTCTACCGTTATGGATTCGGGGCGGCGGACGTCGGCATAAATGCCTGGAACGCTGAGGCAGCCTTCGGAATACTCACACTCGGAATCCGATTCCCAAACCACACGCGGATTGATGAATGTACGCTTGAAACCCTTCAGGTAAGGGTATGCATCGGCCACTTCGTCGCCATCGACTATGGCCACGCGAAGCGGTACTCCTATCTGGGGTGCGGCCAGGCCGCAGCCTTCCGAGGCCTTGAGGGTTTCTTTGAGGTCGGTCACTAGCGAGGCCAGACCTTCCTTGTCATTGATGTCGGCCGCCTGTGCCATCTGGCGCAGCACCTGCGAGCCGTAAAGGTAAACGGGTTGTATCATTTTTTCTTATCCAAGTACGATTGGAGGATTATCGCCGCCGATATCTTGTCCACTTCGGCCTTGTCGCGGCGGCGCGAGGCCTTCATCCCGCCGTCTATCATAGCTCTGTGGGCAAGGACGGAGGTGAAGCGTTCATCTTCGAGGGCGATCGGAACCGCAGGGAAAGCCTTCTGCAGGCTCTCTATGAACTTGTCCACCTGGGGTGCGGTTGCGGCGGGACTGCCGTCGAGGTTGAGCGGATACCCGACCACAAATCGGGTTATTGTGTCGGGGCCGGCGGAGTATTGCTGAAGATAATTTATTATCTTTGCGGCCGGCAGGGTCTCCAGTGGGGACGCGAAAATCTGCAGAGGGTCGCTTACAGCAAGCCCCGTGCGCGCACTTCCGTAGTCTATTCCTATTATCCTGTCCATCGGCTCCGGCCGCAAATTTACTAAAAGTATGTTGAAACTGAAAAATACGAAACTGCGCACCCGTTACCGTCTCGACCTCGTTGTCGACGAGAGCCACGAAACGGTGCACTCATTCCGCTTTACGAAACCGGGCGTCATTGCAGTCGCCGCACTGTCGGTTGCCGTAATCATCGGTCTGGTGTATTCCATCCTGATGTTTACACCGCTGCGCCAGACCATTCCCGGCTATCCCGATGCCAACTTCAGGCGCGACGCCATCGAAAACGCCATCCGCATCGACTCGCTCGAAACAGCCATCCTCCGCTGGGAACTCTATTCCGAGAGCCTCATGAGGGTTCTTGCCGGCGAAGAGAATTTCGACATCAACAATATCCTCAAGGGTCAGAGCAATCAAAGTTCCTCCGCCTCCGAAGAGTATCTCCAGCAGCGCGACTCGGCTCTCCGCAGCCGCGTACAGAACGAAGAGCAGTTCAGCATCTCGTCCGGTGCCGGCAAGAGCCAGTCTATCGAAGGCATGTATTTCTTCACGCCCCTCAAGGGAGTTGTGAGCAACGGCTACAACCGCGCCACACACCCCGCGGTCGATATCACCGCACCTGCAGGAAGCGTAGTGAAGGCCGCCCTCGACGGCACGGTAATCTATGCCGGCTGGTCCGACGAATTCGGCTACACCATCCAGCTGCAGCACCAGGGCAACATCGTAACGGCATACAAGCACAACAACCGCCTCGTGCACAAGATGGGCGACAAGGTCAAGGCCGGCACCCCCATTGCCTACGTGGGCAATACGGGCAGCCTGACCACCGGCGACCATCTGCACTTCGAACTCTGGCATAACGGCGAAGCAGTCGATCCCACCCTGTACATTAATTTCTGATGGAAAACCGTAAACGCAGAATAGCGATTCTCGGCTCGACCGGCAGCATAGGCACCCAGACACTCGACGTGGTGCGCCGTCACCGCGACCTTTTCGAAGTCGAGACCATTTCGGCCTACAACAGTGCGGAACTCCTTGCGGCACAGGCCAGGGAGTTCGACGTGAACAATGTCGTCATCTGCAACCCCGACCGTTACGCGGAACTCAATGCGGCGCTCCCGGACTGCAAGGTCTTCGCCGGCACCGACAGCCTCTGCAGCCTGGTGCAGAGCGACCGGGTGGACATAGTCGTGGGAGCGATGGTGGGCTTCAGCGGCCTCCGACCGACGCTCGCAGCGCTCGAGGCCGGAAAGATAGTGGCCCTCGCGAACAAGGAAACGCTTGTAGCCGCCGGAGACATAGTCAACCGCACGATGCGCGAGCATCACGGCCTCATCCTGCCCGTGGACAGCGAGCACTCGGCTATCTTTCAGTGCCTTCTTGCCGCGCAGGGCAACGAGGTGGAAAAAATTCATCTCACCGCTTCGGGCGGGCCGTTCCTTCATCTGAGCAAAGATGAGATAGCGACGCGCACAGCCGCCCAGGCCCTCAAGCACCCGAACTGGGATATGGGAGCCAAGGTGACCATAGATTCCGCGACGATGATGAACAAGGGCTTCGAAGTCATAGAGGCCTGCCATCTGTTCGGAGTAAGCCCCGACGACGTGCACGTGGTGGTGCATCCCGAATCGATAGTCCACTCAATGGTGGAATTCCGCGACGGGGCCGTCATCGCCCAGATGGGAATGCCCGATATGCGTGTGCCCATCGCCCTGGCCCTATCTTTCCCTCAGAGGGTGGAGACGGGCTGCACGAAGCTCGATTTCGCAAAGCTGGGAAGCCTGACTTTCCTCGAACCGGATACGGAACGCTTCCCGAACCTCGCTCTCGCACGCGAAGCGATAAAGCGCGGCGGAAACATCCCCTGCGCGCTGAATGCCGCAAACGAGGTGGCCGTGAAGGCATACCTGCAGGGCAGGACAGGGTTCTACGGCATCACCGACCTTGTAGAAAGCGCCATGGCTTCGACGCCATTCATCGCCGAACCCACGCTTGACGACATATTCCTTACCCACACCAACACAATGGAGGCTGCCGCAGCGCAGATCGGGCTCAAATGACGGTGCTCATCAAGACTCTGCAGGTCATCCTGGCCCTCTCCATCCTTATCATCATACACGAACTCGGGCACTTCACCCTCGCCAAGCTCTTCGGGATAAGGGTTGAGAAATTCTACCTTTTCTTCGACGTGAAAGGTAAGGTGCTGCTGCGCTGGCGTCACGGCGAGACCGAGTACGGCATAGGCTGGCTGCCTCTTGGCGGTTACTGCAAGATTGCCGGAATGGTGGACGAGTCGATGGACCTCGAACAGCTCAAACGCGAACCGCAGAGCTGGGAGTTCCGCACCCATCCGGCATGGCAGAGACTTCTGGTTATGGCCGGGGGCGTGCTTTACAACTTCATCTTTGCAATTCTGGTCTACAGCGTGATAGCCGGCATCTGGGGCGAGAGTTACATCCCCAATAATGACGATTCACGCATCTACGCAAGCGCCCTGGCCGAGGATATGGGTTTCCGCACGGGCGACCGCATCCTTGCTTTCGACGAGTACCGGCCGGACGATTTCGGAATGCTCCAGGCCGACCTGGTGCGCGGTGGCTACCGCAAGGCAAGCGTGCTGCGCGGCGCGGACACGCTCGGCATCTATATCGACCGGGCCCGCACTTCCGAGATGCTTTCCGACCCTTCGATGTTCGCACTGGCCCTGCCGTTCGTAATCGATTCCGTTATGGCCGGAAGCCCGAATGCAGAGGCGCTGCAGCGTGGCGACCGGGTGTGCGCTTTCAACGGGACAGAAGTATCTTTCCTGCAGGACGCAGCCGGAGTACTGGCCGGGATGAAGGGTTCGGAGGTGAGCGCACGGCTCGAGCGTGACGGCGCCCTGATGGAAGTGCCGGTGAGCGTAGATTCGCTCGGAAGGATAGGCGTTTACATCGCTATGCCCGCTGTAGTCCACCGTAGTTACAACATATTGCAGTGCATTCCTGCCGGCCTCAGGATGACCGGCCAGATGATAAGCGGCTACCTTGACGACCTTAAGATGGTCGCAACCCCTTCGACCGGCGCATACAAGAGCGTCGGCAGTTTCATCGCCATAGGCCAGGTCTTCCCCGCCGTGTGGGACTGGGGGATGTTCCTGAGCATACTCGCCCTGCTGTCCATAATGCTGGGCGTAATGAACCTCCTGCCCATCCCGGGCCTCGACGGAGGGCACATAGTTTTTACAATATATGAGATGATAACCGGCCGCAAGCCTTCGGAGCAATTCCTCATTGTGGCACAGATGATAGGGATGTTCCTGCTTCTGGCCCTGATGTTCCTTGCGTTCGGCAACGACATAACAAGACTGATAAGATGATGAAAACGGTTCTACGCTTTGCGGCCCTCTCTTTTGCCGTATGCTCCGCACTCGGATGCGGTGACAGCAAGCCTCTTCTTCCGAAAGCCAGCGGCAAGGCAGGCGAAGTGATAGTGGTCATTTCCAGGGAGAATTGGGAAGGCGCGCTTGGCGAAAGCGTGCGCGGCACTCTGGCCGCCGACTGCCCGTGGCTGCCTACGAGGGAGCCACTGTACTCCGTAGCGAATGTGGCCCCCACTGCATTCGGAGACCTTTTCAAAGCACACCGCAACATCGTTTTCTTCGATATCAACCCGGCTGTTACAAAGTGTGCCGTACATACCCATCACGACAAATGGGCCGAACCGCAGTGCATAATACAGGTCAGCGCCCGCGATGACGCCCAGGCCGATTCCCTTTTCAACGCCAACGCAGGACTTATCGTCAATGCCATCGAGCAGGCCGAGCGCGACCGCGTGGTTTCCAGCAGCCGCCGTTACGAGAAAAAGGGTGTCTATCAGGCTCTCTGTGATGTTTTCGGCGGCGGACTGCACGTTCCGACAGGCTACACCCTCCGGAAGATTTCGGACGGGTTCGCCTGGATCGAAGACCGCAAGCAGTACACCACCCAGGGCATATTCGTTTACCGTGTACCCGCCAGCGGAGATGCGGACGAACTGACGCTTCCGGCCATTCTGGAAAGGCGGGCCGAAGTGTGCAAGTCCAATGTGCCCGGGATGTTTGACGGCACCTATATGATAACATCGGAGCACTTTCCTCCCCTGCTGCAATATGTCAACTACAAGGGCTGCAGGTTTGCCCAGGTAAACGGCCTGTGGGAAGTGGAAGGCGACTTTATGGGAGGCCCGTTCGTGTCACATTCATTCTATTCTCCTGATGGAAAATATATTATAGTGTGCGAGGCATGGGTTTACGCACCCCGGTTCGACAAACGCCAGTACCTGCGTCAGACCGAGTCCATTCTGTACACCTGGCAATGGAGTGAAAAATAGTATTGCAATTTCCAAAATAATTTATACCTTTGCAGTCCCTTTGGTGGGTTCGTATATCGGTTAGTACTCAAGATTTTCATTCTTGTAAGAGGAGTTCGACTCTCCTACCCACTACCAAATATTAAAAATAGTAACAATGGCAAATACATCTTCAGCTAAGAAGGCTGCCCGCCAGAGCGACAGGCAGAGACTGCATAACAAGTATTATGCAAAGACGACACGCAACGCAATCCGCGACATCCGCAACACTACAGACAAGGCCACAGCTCAGGCAGACGCCCCTGCAGTTTTCGCAAAAATAGACAAGCTCGCCAAGATCGGAGTCATCCACAAGAACAAGGCAGCCAACCTCAAGAGCGGAATCCAAGTTTACATCAACAAGCTCGCATAACAAACTAAGGCTTCGATAATTCGAAGCCTTGTTTTGCTATAGCCTTCGAGAAGTAGCGCAGTTGGTAGCGCACTACGTTCGGGACGTAGGGGTCGGGCGTTCGAGTCGCCTCTTCTCGACAGAAAAGACTGACACGGAGTGCCAGCCTTTTTTGTTGTTCACTACGCGAGTCACTCGCGGCTGTTCAACTTTTTGTTTCCATCTTACGCACGTAACTCCACTCTCCGAGAGGAGCCGTGGGATCCTTGAGATACCAGCCGTTCAAACGTGTGAAGCGACGGCGCAAACGAGACGCCTCCCGCAAGAGGGGTTTGAAGTCCGAGGCGTTTACGGCATTCTTTCCGCCGAACTCGGCGAGATACTCCAATTGCTTGAATTTTAAATAATTGACCCTGATTTCAAGAGCCAGGACAAGTTGGTGCCAATCATCACGGGCCGTTCCCTTCACCCTTATTTCCCCCATCCGGGCGAGGACATCCTGCGCAGATGAGAGTTCCGTAGCGATTTTATTCTCATTGAAGCCTTTGTCCGTAACGGTATTCTGCGGAGTAAAGAAATAGTCTTCGAAAGTTTTCAGTGCATCCTCCGAGCAAAGGCCGAAATGTGATGATGCATACTGGCGCACAAAAGCGCGGGCTTCGAACCCCGGCTTCGAAACAGCTTCACAGAAAGCTTCCTGAAGAAGGCCGAAAGCAGAAAGAGGATAAACCTGCCTTATTGGCTGCAGTTCTATGACATCAGCCGTGCAGTCCTTTATATATCCATATCCACCCGACGTGCTCCAGGACGTCTCGATAATCCCGGTAAAGCCCTTTTCCCGACAATATGGGATATACTCCTCAATATTCGCAAGGTGTGCCGGCCAGCTTGTCAAATAGATATTGTCCGGATTTGAACGAAGGGCCGCTGCGCCCCACATTTCATATCCGGCGTCGAGTATCGCATCCACGTCTCCAAAGTGGTCTGCAGACCATCCGTAGTTCCAATCCGCAATAATCAGGTCTTTTGGCAAGTCACGCAGGTATTCAGGATGCTTGAGTATCATATCTCCCCAAATGACCGGGGTCTTTCCCAAATCCTTTACGATAGAACACATCAGAGACACATAGTCGACAAAAATCCGGGAGACATCCTCCTCCCTGCATTTCCTGCAATAGCCAAGGAGAAGGGTTTCATCACAGCCGATATGCATATACCGGGAAGGATGGGCGGATGCTATCTCTTTGAATATGGAAGAAAACACCTGCCTGGCCAATTCTTTTTTCAGTGGGCACACTTGAGAGTAATCTGTCCAACTTTCCCGTAATGCTGCATAACGCTGATGCCGCAGTATGTATTCGCAATGACCGAAACAGTTCTGAAGCGGAATGACATCAATGCCAAGACCCTCACAATAAGATATAAAGCCATCAACCTCCGAGCGCGAATATGCAAGACTGTTGCACAGCGTGGAGTTCTCTTCAAATGGGAAAGTGGCCTCCCACTCCATTATTATTGTATTCAGACCACCGGCAGCGGCTTTGTCAGCCACAGAGCGCAAAGCTTCCGGCGTCATCACCTGCGTGCGCATATCAATATGAAACGCACGCACATCGAACCCTTCTGCATTCCAAGCGGAAAGGGCGCAGATGAGTATCGGGGCAAGAAGCCGTCCTATTCCTTTCATTCCACTATTCTTTCATCGACCCGATTACAGAAGTATTGATGCGGTTAAGACGTGCCGCGTCATATTTTTCCATCCGGTCATAGGTCATCAGGCCATTTACTTCAATCTCAACGTCAGTCGTCTGAGTGTAAACAGCAGCCGAACAGCCGGTAGAGATGAACACTTTCAGCATTTCAGCGAAACGTTCATACATTTCCATCACATCAGCGGCATTGTCGAACGTCTTGCCGTATCCCCAGTTATTGGAATCTTTCCACAGATGTCCCGGTATGGGATAGCCAAGTCCGCCATACTCCCCGATGACATTGACCATAGTCTTCTCGAAGACATTCATCGCAGGACAGGCATAATGATGGGCATCAAGGATATCACCGCTGAGACTGTAGTTGCCGCCGGAAGACTCGTTGACAAGCCTCGTAGGGTCCAGTTTCCTGGTAAATGCCACCACTTCGGGCGTATCGAACTGTCCCCAACCCTCATTGAACGGAATCCAGACGCAGATGCATTGGAAGTTCTTCAGACACGAGATGATCTCACCCCATTCCTTGTAATAATTCTCCTTCCAAGTATGGGGTACAGTGCAGTCCGTGCCTCCAATGAAGCTGTCCATCGACCAGACATTCCGATTATTCTTCTCGATGTCGTCATCGCGATAAGCGCGATGTCCATTGTCACCGATCGAAGGCATATCCTGCCATACGATCACACCGAGTACGTCACACCACCAGTACCAGCGCGCAGGTTCGACCTTGATGTGCTTACGAATCATATTGAACCCCCACTCGCGCGTCTTCGCAATATCGAAGCGCAAAGCCTCGTCAGTCGGCGCAGTGTAAAGCCCATCGGGCCACCAGCCCTGGTCGAGAGGGCCGAACTGGAACAGCGGCTCGCCGTTCAGTTCCATTCGGCGATAAGTGTTGCAGTTGCGGTCTTCCGGCTTGCGGGTGACGGCTTTGATCGAACGGAAAGAGGTGTAACCGTCAATGGAATCGATCACCTTTCCTGATCGGACGACACTGACCTTGAGGCCATAAAGCCAGGGCGAATCAGGGCTCCACAGCTTCATACCGGGGACATCAATCACCGCCTTGCCGTCAACAAGCTCCGCCCGCGCAAGCACATCACTCCCCGGATTGCAGGGGTCGTAACCTATTCCTCCTCCGATGAGCGAGAACTCGACCTTGTCACCATCGGCGAGTCCGGACGCATCTACAGAGACCTCAATCGTGCCCAGTTCCACATCCGGAACCACGTAGTAGCTGTCGATATGGGCGGCAGCTACCGGTTCAATCCACACGGTCTGCCAGATACCGGTCACAGGGGTGTACCAAATACCTCTTGATTCACATATCTGTTTGCCACGGGGCTGATAGGAATTGTCCGTCGCATCCCAAACCTTCACGCGGATGGTCTGCACGCCGGACTTCTTGAGAAGCGGAGTGATATTGTAGGTGAAAGGCGTATAGCCTCCGGTATGGACACCGGCCGGCTTCCCATTGACCCAGACCTCGCTTTTCCAATCCACGGCGCCGAAATGGAGCAGCACTTCCCGGCCTTTCCAGGAACGGGGGACGGTGAAGCTTCGCTCATACCACAGCGCGTTTTCGCGCCCGACACTTTTCCCGACTCCGGAAAGGGAGGACTCGATGCAGAACGGCACCAGTATCTTGCCTTCGGCGGAAAAACCGGATGCTCCGGCATCAGTCACTGCATAATCCCAAAGGCCGTTGAGGTTCATCCATTCGGAGCGGACCATCTGGGGACGGGGGTATTCCGGGAGCACATTCCCTGGGGTGACTTCAGCAGCCCAGGGAGTCTTTATCGACTCACCTGCAGGGGCCCAGTCAGCCCCTGACGCCGAGACAGCGAGCAGAAGCGTGGAAATGAGAGAGATTGTTCTTTTCATAGATGCACAAAGATATTATTTCAATGATATGCAGGCTTTGAACAGGACTCCCGGTTTATGGAAATCCGGTTCCGTGTCCGATGTCGGAATATATGAATACCAGATAACAGAGCCGTCCGGTCTGTAATCCGCCTGAAATATTCCGAACCAGAACGGCTTTCCGTCAACAGGTATTCCCAATGCATTCAGTTCTTTCAGCGCCAGAGCACCTTTGACTTCGTAGCCGTTCTCTGTCAGCGAGCCTTCAGCGCGCAACGCCGAATAATTCCACGAAAAATCGAAGTTTCGGTAAAAGGATATCTCGTAATCCATCACGCGCCCCAACGGATCTATTTCGGCACAATGGTACAGACTGAGCGTAGAGTCAGCGCTGAAAAAGAACTCGACCCTGTCTTCGGGATCTACATCCTTTTCCGATAAAAAAGGATCGACAAGTACCAGGGTTGAGTCGTTGACACTGTAACTGAAATAGAACGAGTCCCGGTCACAACGGCACTCGAAATGAGTGTCATTGGACAGGGAATCCCAAGGCGCGTACAAGGCGTCGGACGAAAACCCTCCGGCAAGATTGACGGCGTCATTATGATTTTCCGTGCACGCCGCGAGGGGAATCGCGGCGGCACAGACTATCAGAAGTTTTTTCATTTGTTTACAATGTCATAATATGTCTCGGCATAGCGCTGGCCAAGCGTGGTAAGGCCGTTGATCGAGAAGAATGCGGTATTGTTGTTCGACTCGCAATCAAGCGAGGATACTACAGCCGAGTTCTCAATCTGTGAAGGCACATTGGCGAGGCAGGCATTGAGCCTTGCAGCGCCCTCTTCAGCAGAGGAAAGTTCTCCGCAAATGAAGGGCAGTTCATCTGCGCTCTTCCCGAGAGCAGTACGCAGGGCCGATACGAATGCCTTGAGTTTGTCAAGATACAAGGGAGCGTCCTCAACGCTTGAATCCAGTTCCCCGTGATGCCAGATAACAGCCTTGATATCGCCATATGCTTCAGCGGCAAGCGCTCGCGCAACAGCGGCGTCGAACAGATTCGGTATTGGCATTCCATAAAGTTCAGGCTCGTCTCCGGCCGCTTCGGAATAGTATTGAACAGAAGCGCCACTGTTCCAGAGGTCTATCGACATTCCCGAACGGGCATTGGACACAAGGAGCACAGGTTTGTTGCCATTGAGTTCATAAACTTTCTCACCGAACGGACCGGCAAGGCTGAACCTGTGCATTCCATAGCCGTTGCGTACGGTTGACTGCATATTGTAAAGAGGCTGGGCCCCGTACAGAACCGTATTGTCAATGCCGAAAGTATATACTCCGGTGCTGGGTGCGCAATGTGTCTTTGCAAGAGTTTCACCCCTTCCGAGCATATTGTTGTCTCCGAGCAGGAGGAATACATCATATTCCGAGTGAGCATCCTCGGCAAGAGCCACATTATATTCAAGGGAGATTTCGCCAAGAGGCACATAACTGGTACCGAGTGCATGAATGTAATAAACAGTATTCTCTTTGGCGCCGTCAATCACTATGGGAGCAGGGGTTGTCGAGCCCTTTGTCCAGGTAACGGTCTCTGTCATTGCCTTCTTTGACGCAATGTCTTCAAGTATCTCAAGCGTAACGGTTGCGCCTGAATTGGCACCACGAGTCGCCGTAATCTTGGTCAACTTATAACCGGGGAGAGCGGGAAGTCCCAGATATCCGGTATTGGAACCGTCATACAGCGTAGTCCAGGCGTTCGTGCCGCTTCGGTACAAACCACCGGCATTTCTGAAATAGAATGTCTTTCCGCTATTGGAATCGACCGCAGGAATATTGAAATACTGCTTGCAGGCATCAGCCGTCTTTACTCCTGTAGGAATGTTTGCGACATAATCGAGCAAATTGAAACTGAGTACAGTAGGCACGGCAGCATCAGCGGCGTCAATTGTAAATGACGTTACGATACCGCTTTTGAAGGTCATTGCATCCTTCAGGTTGGTGGTATGCGTAAGATTGCCGGTCGAAGTTGTGAAAGTGAATGACAGACTCTCACCGGCTGCGAGTTCGACAGGAGCCATTGCGAACCACACATCGAACGAGGTCGAGTTGACATCGATGTTCTTCGGGTCGATTTCAACATAACCTACACTCTGCGAGGTTGACTTTGTGAGTGCGACAGCACCGGTTTCAACATTACAGTCTATGAATCCGGTAATGTAATCACGGTCATTGAAGGTTATCTTTATGGCGCTGACCTCTTCTCCAGCAGGAATAGGGAGGTTTTTGACAGTCATTTTCGCATAACCGAGGATATGAGCGAAATTCACATCTATCGACGATGGCTGCTTGTCCAGTCCTTCCTTCTTGCCGAGAAGGAAAGTGTATTTATGGTCAACGCCTGCCGCGTCGGGGGTCTGGATTCCGCTGTTTGCCACACGGACAGTATTAAGCCACTGCGATGGGGAGTCCACAGTCGTTATCTGGAACGTCTTTCCGTCGCCGGGATATATCACATAGTAGTCGAAGCGGTCAGCCGACTGTGGTTTGATGTTCACCTTGAATTGCGCAGTCTTCAGATCTGCCGAAGGCTCATAATTGACCGAAAAGTTCTTTGCACTCCAACTTGATTCGTCAACTCTTTCATAAACACGTACGGATTCGCCTTCTGTCGACCAAAGAACAGGGTAAAGTCCTTCGGTTTTTTCGCCGAAAGCGGTTTTCGTATAAGGAGACGCAGCACTGACACCCATTTCGATGAAATTGCCGCAGCTGTTGTCATCTGTTATCGCAGCTTCCTGCTTTGCACAGGAAACCAGCGCAACCGCAGTAAAAAATATGATTGATATATGTTTCATAAGGCAGATGGCTTAAAGGATGTCAGGGTATTCTTCCTCGCCGACACCGGGTATTTCACCGGAATCAACAGTAGGTGTCAAAGAACTCAAATCGGAAATCTGGAGGGGATATGTTGCAGCTTTGCTTGCAGCATAACGGCAATAAATCACATTGGTTTCGTCTACTGCTGTGCATACAGGCTCACCCTCTGTCGAGCTTGAGAAGGAATAAAGCGCGGGATTCTCCATAAAAGGTGTGGCGCCGGCGAGACTCTTTTCAACGAGTTTGCAATAAATCAGTCCAGCTGTAGTGTAGCACCCCACTCCACAGTCTATGCGGGCTCCATCTCGGGTTATGTCATTCTTCGATGAATAAGCAATGCTTGAAGTCCTCAGATTCTGTATAGCAGCAGCAACCGAAACGATATCGTAGATGGGAGTTTTTTCAATGATGTTTTTCCCAAGATCGATAAGCGCTTCGAACATTTTCATCTGGCTTCCTTCAAACTTTTCAACAACATATTCATTGTCCGAGGGTAAAGCCTGCGGCAACATAAAGAGCACAGCGGGACGTTTGTCCCGGCATTCGTTAAAAATGCAGGAAAGCATAGCGTCGATGCATGGAGCAACAGCTTCATAGCCGATTCCACTTGAAGCGAACAGGCTTTCAGTAATGACAATCACATCCCAGGGTTTTGCTGATACCGCTTCTTTCACAGAAGAGTTTCCGTCTCCAATTATTATGGGCCAAGGCTCCTGACTTCCTGAAACGTGCTCACCATACTTGCACCACGAAGATACATCAAACTGTGTGGCGAAGTCAGCGAGTGGCTTCCCTTCCGCAATTGCACGTGCTGCAACTACACTGGTAACTCCAGTAGAGTCAATAATATCCTTGAAAAGTTCAACGGCATCTTCCAAATACTCGTCCCCTATAAAAAGAATCTTCAGGGAAGCTGCATTGACAGGGACGGAAGGATTGAACCATTGCTTTACGTCGCTCGGCATATTGAAGACATCCCCGCTTATATTGAACTCGGCGAAACGTTTTCCGTTGACAACGTAATTCTTAAGTGAGGATGCGTCAAAGTCCTCCTCCACCACATCAAACCTTGCGGGCATAGAATATTCCTTTCCCTTGAAGGTTTTCACGGTGAACGACTCTTCTGTCGATTCCAGGAGCGAGCAATAATCGTCGGTAGCTATCGCCTCCTGAATGAAAGTGGACAGTTCTTCGAGCTGGGCGGCGGTGGGGCCATTTTCCTCAACGGGATCGACCGGCTTGGGCTGATCATTGCCGGTAGGATTTGGCTTCTTGCTACACGAAAACAGCGCAAAGACAAGCAAGGTCGCAATAAAAAGTTTTCGTTTCATATACTACTCTATTGTATAAGTTAGGATGATTTTCTTTATATCGACATAATTATTGCTGCATACGAGCGCACGCAGATAATACATCTTGCCGACTTCTGTCTTTCCAGTGAGATCTATCGAAGGATTGGCAACAGTAACAACAACTGCACCTGTAAGGGATTCTGTAGAACCAATTGGGCAGGCTGACGTAATTTCCACCTGTCTTTCGGATGAATATGCTCTCTGAAGAGCAACGGTCGTTAGTTTGTATCCGGCAAGGGCAGGAAGTCCGAGATATGCAAACACACTCCCCTCGCTTCCGGCAGCAAGCATCGCATTCGTGGCAGTGGCACTGTGATAAAAATATCCGGCATTGTAGAACTGATAGCTGTTCCCGTCATCGGCAGGCCAGGTAAAGTTCTTGTATTCATCCGAAAGGGAAGTACTGGCAGCGGTTGGAAGTTTGCTGGAATCTGTTTCTATGAAATCAAAGGTCAGTGTCTTGGTTGCGGCGGCCGGAGCCACTCCTGCCATATCGACCCTGAAACCGGTCACGTGGCCACGTGTGAAAGTGAGCGGATAACCGCTGGGAACCGTACAGGTCTTGATGTATTTGCCAGATGCAGTCTCGAATGTCAGAGTGAATTTCTCACCGGCGGCAAGGCTGATTGCCGGAATCCCGAACCACACATCAAAAGACTCGGCGTTGATCGCCAGGTTCTTGGGATTGAGATTGATGACTTTGCCACTAATAGAGGTAGACTGAGTGAGCGACACTGCTCCCGTCGATACGTTATAGTCAAGGAAGCCAAGGACATAAGACTTGTTGTCAAACGAAATGCTGATGTTAGAAACGGTAGTGGGACCGGCATAGTTCAGAATCGTCATTTTCCCAATGGAGCCCATAAACTCGAAATTTCCGGAGAAGGATTCCGGTTGGGATGTATATGTTCCTCCGGCAGCAATGACGGGCATTGCGTTTTTGTCAGGAGAAGCAAAAGACGGAATCTGAGTATATGTCGAGGGAATAGACGCGCGGACAATATTATTGTTCCCGGATGCATAGCTGTACGTCGAGGGCGAGATGAAATAATACTCATACGAAGATGCCGAGGCTGCAGGCACCGAGAACGTGAACGATACGCCTATGCCATCTTCCGAAGATGAACTTTCCGAAACAATTCTCTCCGAGCCAAATGCGCCGTTCCTCCTTTCATAAATCCTGGCGGTTTCACCATTGGCAGCTTTGTTCCACCTTACGGGATATTTGCCGTCAGACAATGTCCCTATTGAGAATTTCGTGGATACGGAATCAGCGGTGAAAGTCATTTTAACGAAGTCGTTGTCCGACAATGAATTCTGGATGTTCAATTCAGTGCAGGAGCAAAGAGAAGCTGCAAGTGCAGCAATGAATATGGCCTTTTTCATAATCGTTTTCATTAAAAGTCACCTCCTTGATAAATATCATAATCCACCTCCGAAATTGTAAACTTTTCGTAGCTGGTGCACAAAAGTGCCTGCAATTTTACGCAGAGCTCCTTGGCTGTGGGGCTCTCGTAGGGTAATGTGGTTTTGTTCATAAGCATTGTTATTTGTTATTTGTATAAAATTCCGCCAAATGATAGATCTGGGCATTCGCTGCCGACATATGCTTGATCATAGCATCGTAACGTTTGAAATCCCAGGTCACAAGGCCCTTGTTGGAGTCGGTATTCGAAGCGTCGGCGCTCGCATCCTGCGGATCGTTGTCCTGATACTTGAACCACTGCCAGCCTACACACTTGCCTGTCCTGATGAGGCCTGCCACGAAGTTCTCGTACCAAAGTCCACGGTCTTCCTGAGTCGGGACGATCCATCCCAGGCCGGCCGTATTGGGCAAGCCGCTGTCTTCGCCCTTGACATAGAACTCGGAAATCAGAATAGGGCGTCCTGACCAACCCGACCAGTTGTCGAAGTCTTCCTGAACAGGTTCCCATTTCGTATAGAAGTTGATTGAGATTACATCGATGTATTTGCCCGCCGCTTCCATCATGGCCTTGCTCGCGAGCTCACTCGTCCACTTGTAGAAACGGTTTCCTATATAAAGGTGGTTCGGGTCGTACTGCCTCAAAGCTGCCGAAGTGCGGCGCAGATATGTTTCCATACAATATGCCTTGAACGCATCCTTGTCCTCGTCGGTAGCAGATGACCACACGGACCCGCTCTTTCCCTTCCTCTCGTCCAGCCATCTCTGAGCTTCGACACGGTTCGCATTTGAAGCGGGCAGGTTGGAAAGATAAATCTTCAGGAGGTCGTCCGTCCAGAAGAGTTCATTGTCAGTAAAAATGCCGAGACAATACGGATCGGATGCGTATGACGTCAACCAGTTCAAGCCGCTCGTAAGATACTCGTCGTAGTCTGTGTCAAAGACCATAGGAGTATTGGCCGGGAAATTCAATTTCAGGTCGCTTTTCAAATGCCTCGTGTATGTGGTCATAGGTGAGGCGTAAACGCAATACGGAATTCTTGACGGGATTTCTCTGACGGTTGCCGAATTCCCACGTCCCAGGGCGGTGAATCCAAGAGACTTTATCCAGGACATTTCCGAAGCGGCCCATACCGGAAGTGACTTGAATGTCCCTGCTAACGCAGACTTCTGTCTATCGGATGAACCATACATAAACTCTCCTACCGACGCAGCGATGAAAGCGTGGCCCAATGGGGTCACCAGCCACCACCTGTCCCCCTCTTTTTCAACCCGGAAATAACCGGTAGCTGTGAAGGTCTTGGAAAGCAGACCACCATACTTGTCAAGTTCCGGGGCGGCTTTGGGCGTAAAGCCTTCGATATTATCAACCGTTCGTCCGGAGTACACCTGATAAGATTCCTCCGGGGCGGCTTTTGCCATAACCTCGAATGCTGTCTTGACCCGGCCCGAGTCAACGACGGGGCCCGGTTCCGGATTGGTCCCGGGCTCATTTCCAGGGCCCACCTGCGGCACGGACTGTGGCACACAGCCGGCAAGGCTCATTGCCAGGACAAACAAAATAATGTTCATACTTTTCATTTATAATACTCGCAAAGATTATATAACTGTGAATTGATCTCTTCCATATACGAAACCATATCGTCATACATAGTGAAATCCCATTTTACGATACCTTTGTTGGCATCTTTGTTCGAGGGGTCAGCCGTCCCGTCCTCCGGGTCATTGTCCTGATATGTGTACCATTGCCAAAGGACGCAGTTACCGCTTTTCACAAGCCCCAGCACAAAATTCTCGTAGAACAGTCCGCGGTCCTTCTGAGTCGGAACGATCCAACCGGCTCCGCAGGTATTCGGGAGGCCGGAATCTTCTCCTTTGATGTCGAACGAAGTGATTGCGAGCGGACGCCCGCTCCAATCGGACCATTCCGACAGATCGGACTGGTTCGGTTCCCATTTGGAGAAATGGTTTATTGACAGGAGATCGATGTATTTTCCGGCCGTTACGAAGAAATCCCTGTTGGACAGTTCCCTGTCCCAGGAGAAGAAACGCGTCCCCATAAACAGGTGATTGGAATCCACCTTCCGGATAGCGGCAAGACACTTCTGAAGATAAATATCAAGGCAATACACGACAAACACCTTCTTGTCCTCAACTGTCGCATCCGAGATTGCGGCACCGGTTTTCCCTTTCCTTTCATCGAGCCAGGCCTGAGCGCTTGCGCGGTTGACGTTGTTCGACGGTGTGATGGAAAGATACTTCTGCAACATCGAATCGTCCCAAATCAGTTCATCGTCGAAAGTAATGCCTACGCAATATGGATCATTCGCATATTTCTCGAGCCAAAGGGCTTCCTTTTCGAGTTCGGCATCGAACCCTTCATCGAATACGACGGGCATTTTGGCTGTAAATGAAGCGCAGGTTTTGCGGAACTGAGCGTTATATGCCGTCATTGGAGAGAAAAAAATGCAATACGGTATTTTTTGTGAAGACGGGAGTTCAAGGAGTGTCGAAGATGAACCGGCAAAGCCGGTAAATCCTTTTTCTCTAAACCGTTTCGACTCATACTGAGCCCACGCCACGGATGTTTTGAAAAGAGACGCAAACCTGGCCGTCTGCCGTTCGGAACCGCCTGTGACGAAATTGCCGACCTGAGCGGAAAGCATAGGATGTCCTTCGGGAGTGATCAGATACCATCTTCCGTCAGATTTCTCAACGCGGAAATAGCCTGTGGCAGCATATTCGGCGACTTTCCACCCGCCGTATTTGTCCGTCGAGGGTGCCGCCGCAATGGTGAAGCCATCAAGAGTATGGACCGTATTGGCTTCATACTCCACATATTCGGCATCAGGAGTTTCCTTCGCGAGAACTTTGAAAGGAACTTTCTCAGACACTTCGGCAGAATCCTTCGGCGTAACGGGATCGGGACCGGGACCTACCGGGCCAGGATTCCCTGCCGGCCCGCACGAGGATGCGGCCAGGCAGAAAAGAAGTGCTATGCGTTTCAGACTCATCTCATTCAAATGAATTGCCGTAGCCGCAGAAGGCTTCATCCGCAGGTCCGTAGAGTTTTACATAATTCGCGTTCAGCCAGGTAGCGAAACAAGTTATCGATTCAGGCCCGAACGACCTGTATGATTCAATATCCCTGCGACAGTCCTGTTCATTGAATGGAAGCTTCACAAGGCTGTTCCTTTTCCATTTCGAGAACATCGATTCGTCGAGCCAGTACTCCAGGATATGCAGAGTTTGAGAAGGGAACACTTTGAGGTTGTCTTCAAGCACCTTGATGCTGCTCTGGGGCAGAGGCTCCGAATAATTCCTGTTGATAGGAGCGAACTCAAGGAAAATGCCCTCGGCAGGCTTCACCTTCACGGGCGCAGCCATTGTCTGCTGATATGCCAGATGGGCGAGCGTTGCCTTGCGGTCGTGCTTGCGTATCATCGCAAGGAGTCGGTTTTCGAAATACAGAGCCTGGTCGGAAGGCGAAAAGCCGCGGCAGTCGGGACATTGGCAAAAAGTGCCGACGACATCATCCGTCCACAGGAAATACCTGTGGGTTGTAGGATGCATCCACTTGAGCATATCCTTCAGCTGAGGTTCAAGGGCGGCATACGCATCATCGCTGGTAAAGCACATATTGTAATTCCGGCATCTCTCACCCGCCTCATTCATACGGAAGTATTCCGGATGCCGATCGAACTGTTCGCGGGGAAGAAGAAGCTGCAGCACGTGCAGTTCGTATTCGACATCCACTCCGTTCCTGCGGCACATCCTCAGGAATTGTCTCCCCGTCTTTGATTTAACGAAAGCCTTCAACGTATCAAGCGGCTCATTGAGGGTCGCTGCGTGAATACCGACGAGATTGATTCCCGATTCCCGAATGCGGTTTTCCCACTCTCCAACGCCTACGGACATTATGTCACTTGGATATATCACGACACCCCTCATCTTTTCCGCACCGGCGGAAAGGCAAAGGAGCAGGGTCGCAGCAACAAGTATCAACCTTCTTTTCATCTTCTTTTATTTATAATGTTCCGGATTGGAATCCTGCCACTCGTTGACGCCGTCACGTTCACGGTTGCGGAATGTCAGAGTATCAGTCACCACGGTCGAGGTTCCGTCTCCGTTGCTATATTTATAGTTGAGGTAAACCTTCCTGTTCTGAAGAAGCTGCGACCTGTTCCAGTCGGACCCGAGGTCAGTGATACCCTCACCGGAAACCGATACCTCGCTGCCATCCATATTGACAGTCATAGTTCCCGCAGAATTATGACGGAAATTCGTACTGCAGGTATACGCGCCCGACGTGGTCAGGTTATAAACCTCATATGTCGATGCCGAAGACGGCATATGAGTCGGATAAATCTGCCTGGTCCCGCTGACTTCGGACCCGTCGGAATCATTGACGACAACGCTTGTTCCGCCGTGATACCAGGACCCGAAGAACATATTCTCGAGCCTCAATGCCACAATTCCGAAATTCTTTCCCTCGACTATCCTGTCTGCATCGGCAGAGGTTATCCGCCACGCGAAGGCATAATACGGTTTATGGTTGAAATGAGCATCGGAGATGACCGCGAGTGAATCAACATTGAATCTTACTGTTGCGGTATGGCGGCCGGCCTTGATTGTCATCTTCCCGTTGTCGCTGAGCGTATAATAAGATTGCGGTACGGGAGACACGCCATAAATGCCGGCGTTCTTTATTGCAGTTGCAACATAACTCTGCGAAGGAGAGTTCAGCAGACCTTCAAATGCATCAGTTCCTCCGTATTCGCTCAAATCGCCGGTGACAAGATCATCGTCGACCACGAACTCCACATCTCTGTCAATGCCGTTGCTGTTCACTCCGCCCAGCACGACGCCAAAGTCGAAGCACATTCCTTCGCCCACGACAAGTGAGCGCAAATCATACTGATATGCGATATAGACGCCGGAATAATCGTAATCTTTCACATACGGCTCATAGCAGCCGCACAGCAGCAGGGCTGCCAGAAGGGGGAACAATATTTTCTTCATTCTTCTCATCTTCTATTTTGACCAGTTCGACCATCCTTCATTCTGGACAAGGGACGGAGAATTCACCATTTCATTATAGGGAATCGGCAAATATTTCGAACCAAGTTTTCTTTCGTCAACTGTGACCGATGAATAAATATAATCGGAGCCATTGGCTGAAATCTTCACCCTGTGCACATTTTTATTCCTTTTCTCCAACGGGATATCCCAGCGGACAAGGTCATAAAAACGTTTGCCTTCAAAGCAGAGCTCAATACGGCGCTCGTTGCGGACAAGGTCCTCGAACTTTGCCTGATCGAGCGAGCACTCATCAAGATACGGGTCGCCGTTATATCCGATGCCCTCCACGCCATCCGTGGTCTTTCTGGCCCGGATATAAGCGAGAGCCTCCTTGGCCGCGAACCCGTAGGTCTTGTCAAGAGGGCCTGCAGCCCTGTTGGACGCTTCGGCATAAGCCAGGCACATTTCTCTCCAACTGATATATATTATCGAGCGTGGCATTGTCTGCGCCGGCTGGTCTGCCGCATTCCATCCGGAGTATGTGAATTTCTTCAAATAATAGTTGGTGAGCGAATTGCCTACGCCACCGCTTGCATCTTTTCCACCTCCGGTCATATCAAAAGTATACATCAGCTCCGATGTGCCTGCCCGTATTACCGAAGCCCCGTTGTAATATACTGTCGCATAGAATCTGGGGTCTCTGTTCATATACGGGTTCTTGATGTCGTAACCGCTGCGGCTGTCAGAAATCGGATATCCGTTTGCCGCGGGAAACGCATCCACAAGTTCTTGCGAAGGTGCATAAAGACAACTTCCGCTGAAGCCTGTAGGGTATTGCCCTTTCTCCATTGTATTCGTATTTGCGGACGGTCTGGAAATCCAATATGCCTCTGCTGTATTGGGATCCGTCCAGGAGAAAGAAGCTTTCGGCATAAACCCGTGCTTTCCGTCCTGATCCAGCTTCATCCTCATAGCTTTCCCGGCCCATTGGGCCGCCAGTTTCCACCGCTCGATATCTCCGGAAGGATTGAAGGCGTCGGATGCCCACAGAAGGTAGGTGAGCGCCTTCAAGGCTGTAACTGACATCTGGTCGTGACGCGACCATCTGCAGGAACCCTGAACAGTCTGGTTTTCAGAAAGCCAGTCCCTGTTTCCGAGGGGCAGATACACCAAAGCGGAATCGCAGTCTTTCAGTATCTGTTCAACACATTCGTCAAAGCTGCTCCTGCGTATATCTTCCGGCTTTGCCGTTGACTGATCGATGACGTGGTCCACAATCGGCACACCGTACAGGACGCCGTCAGTGCCCTTCCCGCCGAATTTCAGAAGAAGATCATACTCGAACCAGGCACGCATTGCATAGGCGTCGCCCTGATAGCTGAGGCGCAGAAGCCTGTCTTGTTCGGGGTCACGCATATACTGGGTATTGATTCCGACATTGCCGTCAAGGAAACGGTTGACATAATAAATACCTTCGTAGTCCCTGCTCCAGAATGCAAAGAACGGATCGTCCGAAGGTGGAAGGGCGCCGTTTCCGAATTTGCGCATCACGTTGGTGGATGCAGTTGCAACTGCATCGTCAGTGGCGCAGTCAAGGTATATATATTCGTTATTCTTATAGTCCGTTGTATTCAGAATGGCATAAGCCTCGTCCACGAAACCCTTCATAATGGACGGATAATCCTTGATGTTTTCATCAGAGTAATATCCGTTTTTCAAAGGGTCCAGTACATCAAGGCAGGAAATTGCCAGGAAGCATACCATCACGCCCGCTGTTATGTTGATTATCCTCATAGCTTAGAAAATGAATTTGATACCACCGGTCACTGTACGGAACAAAGGGTAATCTGTCACACCGGAGGACATAGACTCCGGATCGGAATCCTTGATTCCGGAAATCGTCAGAAGATTCGCCCCGCGCAGGAAGATTCTGAACACTTTGAAATTGTAACCGAGTTCAACGTTCTGAATCTTGAAAAAGCTTCCATCCCTCATCCAATACTGGGAATATCGGAAATTATTCTCACTCTTTATGTAAGACAGCCCCGGATACGAAGAGGGATTATTGAGGTTGTCCTTGACATACAGAGAATAATTACCATCGCCCCAGCCGTTCCAATAATAGGATGAAGAGAGCATTGTGTCAAAGAAAGCCTTGCCGGTTCCGACTATTGTCAAGTCGAAATTCCTGTATCCAAGGTTGATACAAATTGAATACATCAGTTTCGGAGAACTGTCGCCGATGACCATCCTGTCGTTCGAGTCAACCGTTCCGTCTTCGTTGACATCTCTGTACTTGAGATCGCCGACGTGTGTCTCGGCATCGAAAATCTGACTCGGCGAATTCTGGATGTCCTGTTCGGATGTAAATGTGCCAAGATAGTCATAGCCGAGTATCATTCCGGTGCTTTTCCCCGAATGGACAAGATTCTTATAGGTTATGTTCTCACAGTATCTCTTGAATTTCGAGTCGGGGAGTATCAGATTCGCCCTTACATCGTACTTGAAGTCGCCTAAACTGTTTCCGTATTCCATATTGAGTTCAAGCCCGGAGTATGAGTAAGCGTTGTAATTGTCATACATCGTCGTAACACCGAAACTTGCCGGGAGAATTGCGGAAACGTCCGTGACGATTCCGCTCCTTAAAGAATAGTACCAAGTGGCTCCGACTCCGAACCGGTCGAACAGAACGGCATCCGCCCCAACGCTGGCCTCATACAGTTTTTCCCAATCAAGGCCGTAATTCGCCACGCGGTCCATCGTAGTCGCCCGGGTGGAGTATGTATTGGAGCCGAACCACTGGTTGAGAGAATAAGGCCCGAAGACGATCTCCGCCGATTTCGAATATTTGCTCTGCCAGTAGAACTGTTCACCATACAGTTCATTGCCGGTTATTCCGGCCTGAGCACGGAGTTTCAGCGAATTCAGCCACGAAGAATTGCGCACCCAAGGCTCTTCGTCCATTATCCAGCCCAAACCGACAGCGGGGAAAATCCTGTATCTGTTCCCAGGCTTGAGCGAGGAAGAGCCGGCCAGCAGCGCCGTGGCCTGAACCAGATACTTCCTGTCGTAGCAATAGTCGGCATTCAGCGTGAAATTCTGCTGATTGTGATAACTGCTGTTGACATTATACGCCATATTGGAGCGGAAATACATCAGTTCGGCATTGAAGTAATGGTCATCTTTAGCCAAGGAATATTTCAGCTTTTCGTAGAACTGAAGGCTCTGCAGATAGAGCGTCTTGTACTCGGACTCCTGCGTGTCGTGTATTCCGGAATGGGTCGTACTGGCCGCCCAAATGTCAGAATCATAATTGTAGGCAAGATAATCGGAAGCCTGCCCCGTCCTGAGGAGATAAAGAATATTGTATGCAATCTGAGTTTCCGACTTCAATCCTTTGAGAAGGAAGCCCAGGTCATAATTGACGGTTGCCTTGGTAATGCCGGTTCTGGTCGTTTCCTTATAGGAACCACATTCCAGAAGAGAGGCCCAGGGGTGATTCGGATATGCCGTTGTAACCGGATAAATGGTCTTGCCTGTCTCGTCATCCGTTCCGAGGGAAATGGGATATTCGGCAGCTGGAGTGTTCTTCGCATAGTTCAGGAATTTCGGGAACTCGCACACCTCGGAGCGTCCGCTGTATGAACTCAGAGGAGTCCGGCGGATTCCATAGACGCCGATGAAACTGAAATTGACATCAAGGCTTCTGTTTATCCGAATCCCGATATTCATCTTTGCATTGAGGCGGTTGTAGTCAGACTTGGCTCCTGCCGCATAGATATCACCCTGGGACACCCATCCGACATTGGCACTGTACTGAAGATTTTCACTGCCTCCGCGGTACATCATATGAGCCTTGTTGTATTCGCGGGTGTTCCGGAACATCATCGAATAATAGTCAACCGAAGGGAATGCTGCGCTGAACGGGTCATTCTTTGCGAACTCGGCCATAGCGAAATCCTGATACCTGACGGCGTAATTCGCTTTTTCCCTGGCAAGATTGTTCAGCGTCGCATAATCGGTACTGTTATTGACCCACCCGGGCCATCTGTCAACGGCATCCACGCCCTTCTCAAAACTGAACTTGGCCTGCTGGGCATTCCTGATTCCGGGGAGCGTTTTAATGCATATCGCCCCCATTGCGGCTTCCGGCCCGATTCTCATCTTGTCCAGTATGTCGGAAACCACCGTTACCGATTCTATCTCCTCTGGATTGATCTGGAGTTCGGTCAATTCAGTGATTACGACTCCATCTACCACATATACAGGATTCGAATATCCGCGTATTGTCAGTCCACAGTTCTGCGCATTGAACCTGACTCCTGTTCTGCCATAATTTTCCGTCTGCCAGAGTCCGGGCACAACGCCGGTGAACGAATTCATCAAATCAAGCGAAGGATACTTTTCCAGTGTCTCTCCGCTGACAGTAATGCTGCCTGACGAAGTCATTGCCGCAAGGCTGTCCTGCGGTTGAGCATTGGCAGTCACAGTTACTGCTAAAAGGAAAAGCATTATTCTACCACTTCTCATTGTCCTTGTAGTTTTGATACTTGCTTGATTCGGAATCCGGCAGGTAGAAGTAATACATCGGATCCTTCCAGGTACTCTGATGCGAAGATGCCAGAGGGGTTCTTGTATATGAACGTCCGCAAGGATGGACGGCATCTACCGGACAGGACTCGACATACATACCCATAAGCGGACCGGCCATTCTTTCCGGGGCAATCTTCCACCTTCTTTCATCAATGAAATAATGGTGCCCCTCAAACATAAACTCAACAGTCCTTTCATTCTGTATCCTGTCATTGAGTTTCTCCTTCGAGGTCGTAAACTGGGTCTGGACATTGGGCATCCCGACCCTGTCCCTGATGAGATTGACCGCATCCAGGGCCGAAAGCATTCCTTCTGCGGAGCCATTCGGGCCATAAGCCATATTGACGGCCTCGGCATAATTCAGATATACTTCGGCGAGACGGATCACGGGCTCTGTAATCATACTGGTAACATCTTTGAAATGCCCGTTCCAATGATGTCTGCTGCAATAGCCGGTACTGGTGTTCGGAGCATCGGAACTATTCCAGGGGGCCCCGAAATAACTCACATTTCCGTCAAGTATGGTTGCCGGCCACTGGCCGCTTACAGGATCATAATAGATGTTCACACCCCCGGAAAGGACTCCGTCAGCAGGACATCCGTCATATACGACAGTTTCGTAAAAGCGCGGATCACGGTTCTTGTACGGGTTCTGCTCATAATAACGATGAAGTTTACCGTCAGGTCCAAGGACGCCGTTATCGTTCTTGGCGTATGCCTGGTTACGTTCTTCTTCTGTAAACAGAGGGTCACCCCAGATGGTTTCGTACAGATCGACGCATTGCTGGGTAGGGAACTCCCCGCCTCCGTGGGTGGCGGCTGATACCGCCTGAGGCATAAAGTTGACGTGCCACATCGCATTGGCTTTGAAACGGCCCAGGTTGATGGCCCATATCTGCTCATTGGTATAGGCAACCCCCTTCCAATTCGTTGTCCACTCATCCTTGCCGACAAGCGAATAACCGCAGGCAAGCGCCACTTGAAGAGCCTCGGCATTGGCTTTGGCGGCATCCTCCCAAAGAGTGGGATCGCCTTCGGGATTGCTCAGAGGGCTGGCCGCATACAGAAGGCATCTTCCTCGTGCCGCCATTGCCGCTGCTCCGGCCGGAATAGCCTGTTTTGAATTCGAAAGATGTCCGTCACCGGAGGGGCTGTCACGGCGGACTCTTCCGCATTTCACGAAATACTTATAAGATGTCTCAAAGTCCTCGGCAGCCTTCTGATAAGTAACAAGTGACGATTCCCTCGCAAGGTCCCAGCTTTCGTTGGCGCCGAGAGCATGATCCAGATAAGGCTGTCCTCCATAATAAATGCACAGATTCATATGGCACCATCCCCTGATGAAATAGGCCTGGGCAAGAAGGTCGTATTTGTCAGCCTCCGTACAATCTTTCAGACGGTCTATGTTATGGATGCAGTTGTTCGCTTTGCGAATGCATTCCCACATCGACGAGAAGATGGGAATCTGCGTATTGCAGTAGTAATTGGTACAGGATATAAAGGACCCGGCCTTAATCTTCAGGCAGTCCCTCGACCGTCCGCAGTCGGCCAGATCGGTTATCGTACTGAACGCATACCTTGATACGGTATGGTCCATTCCGATCGGGATTGAGCCGTAAAACAGATTGTGGGACGGATTCGCATTGACAGACGTCCTGTTCGTGCCGCTGTCATAGCAGCCGGCAAGATAATAGCTGAAATTCTTGTAATTGGAATAAACCTCCTCCTCGTCCAACCCGATTTCCGGAGATATGTTCAGGAAATTGCAGGAGCAGAGAATGGCTGATGCCAGTAAAACGGGAATATACTTTTTCATTATCAGAATCCGATTTTCAATCCAGCCTGAACGCTTCGCATCAAGGGATAGAAGCCATCACGGAAAGTGGTGGATTCCGGGTTTCCTTCAAGAAGATTCGTAAGGTGGAAAAGGTTGTTGCCGGTAATATAAAGTGTCAGGCTCGAAATATCGGCCTTCGAGTTCAATGCGTCGGAATCGAACGTGTATCCCAGATACAGGTCCCGCAGGGTAAGATAATCGGATCTGCGCCAGGTATGGCCCGGCAATGCGAGTCCGGTACCCTCCGACCCGGAGCTTCCGCCAGCCCACTGATACATCTCGTGAGCGCTGACACCGGACCCGTTGTTAACCAGAGTAGCGTGTGCCGCGCCCTGGTTGTCCGGACGCCAGAAATCAACATTCGATGCAGCCATTCTCCTGTCCCCCTTTTCAAACTCCAGCTCGAAATTGCTGTTATACTCCACCCACTTGCCGGCATTGCCATAGAAGAGCACACTGAACTGCCATCCCTTGTAGGCAAGCCCGCCTCCGAACGAGAACACAGTGTTCGGGTACCGACTTCCTGCTATTGCGTGAAGATCGGACTTGTCGATTCTTCCGTCAACACAATAATCAAGATACTTGTATGACCCTATCAGGACATTGGTCAGCCACGTTCCGCTCGTATATGACGGATAATTATGAATATCGTCCACAGAAGTGTAGAAGCCTCCGTCCACAAGAGTGTTGCCGCTTGTCTGCCCGGCATAGGCTTTTCCTGCAGTTTTCTGATAATCAGGGGCATACGCAGCATCCTCATAGTTCGTAATCCGGTTCTCATTGAATGAGAACATCCCGGACAAATTATAGCCGAGCCCGTTGGCGAACTTGTCTTCCCAGCCCATTTCTATCTCTATTCCGTGCTTCTTCATACTGCCGAGGTTCGCTTCCTTGAGTGTTGCACCAACCAGCGCTGTGGTGTTGTTCTTTCTGGAAACAAGCATCTTGCTTCGGTGTTCATCGAAAAGATCGACAGAGAGGGAGAGCCGGCTGTCAAGCCAGGCCATCTCGATACCGATATCCCTTTTCCTTGCCTCTTCCCACTGGGCCGAGGTATTTGCCGCGCTGTCCTCGGTAATGACCGCACTGTTTCCGGTCATAATCTTCGAATACGAGCCGGTCTTTGAATATGCGCTGTAGTACAGCCACCGTGACGAGGTTTGGTCGTTTCCGACGAGACCGTCGGAATAGCGGAGTTTGAATTTGCTCCACCACGGCAGCGCATCTTTCCAGAACTTCTCTTCCGAAAGTACATATCCGACTGCTACCGAAGGGAAGATTCCATATCGGTTGGAAGGTGCGAACTGCTCCGAGCCGGTAATACCCAGGTTCGCCTCAAAAAGATAGCGGTGCTTATAGTCGTATGTGGCCCTTCCTACGACGCCCTGGTTGCGATAGGGGTATTCAACCTTATTTCTGTACTCCTTCTGGTTGAAAAGCGCCAGCGCGGTAACGTGGTGATTGTTGAAAGACCTGTCATAATTGACGGATGCCTCCCAATAAAGCGTGTAGGTATAAGCGTTGATGGCGCCCTGGGTTGCAGCATACGGGGCATTCTCAACGACAGCATTGGTCGTGTACGATTCCGGAAGCCACGGGTTGCCTGATTTCTCATCGTACATCATCCAGTCAAAATAATACTTGATGGGGCTCGTAGATACCTTCTCGGATATTCTTGACATAGTCGTGCTGAACGAGAGTTTGGCATTTGCCGACAGACCCTCGGTAATGAAGCCGAGGTCCTGCTTGAGAATCAGGTCCGTGTAAAGGTTGCTTGTCGTGTACTTGTTATATGATGCGTCATTGAGAGCATTGTACGGGTTAAGAAAATAGGATCCTGAACGGGCGGAGTCGACAAGACGCGTTGTCGAATTGCCGCGCGCATCGGGGTCTTCGACCTCGGCAATGAACCAGGACGGATAGTTTACGGGGAAACTGATGGTTGATGCGCCATAGAGAGAACGCATAGGATCGGTGGCTGGAGCCTGACGGATTCCTATATCGCCTCCGACCTTGAAAAGGAGGATGGTCGTACTCGTAAGGTTCAAATCGAGGTTCGCGCGGTAGTTGAATCTGTCATAACCATAATTTCCCGAATCGCTCAATTCGGAATCACGGAATATCGATCCCTCGTTCTTATACCCCATCGAAATGAAGTACCTCGCCTTTTTGTTACCTCCTGAAATATTGAAGTTCGCATCTGTCGAATGAGCGACATTCTTCAGGCAGGTATCGAACCAGTCGATGTCGGGATACCTGAGAGAATTGAGCCTTGATGACGGAGACGCATACTCGGAGAGTTCCCACGAGGAGTACATATTACCATAATTCATCTCATTCATCATTGCGACGTTCCAACCGGCAGCGGTGTCATAAGCATTGATATGGGACGGGAGACGTGCCGCGAAATTCAGACCGTGAACAACGGTCATCTTCATCTTCGGCTTGCCTTCGAATCCCCCACGGGTCGTAACCAGAATGACACCGTTGGCGCCCTTGGCCCCAAATACAGCCGTGGCTGATGCGTCTTTCAGCACCGAAATCGAAGCCACCTCATTCGGATCTATCGAGGCAAAATCCCTCTCAACGCCGTCAACCATAACAAGAGGGCTGGACCCGTTCCAACTCGAGACGCCGCGGACAAGAATTTCCGCATTGTTGGCACCCGGCGTACCCGAAGTCTGCATCGTCAGAACTCCCGACAGTTTTCCGGCTATTGCCTGAGTGACATTGGTAAGTCCGCTGTTGACTATATCCTCCGTCTGAATCTGCGCAATTGCACCAACGACACTTTCCTTACGCTGGACGCCGTATCCGACAATGACAACTTCGTCAAGCATCTTCACATCTTCATCCAGGACGACATCTATGATATCCTGCCCTTTGAAAAGGACCTTTTTGTTAACATATCCGAAACAGGATATCTCCAGCAGCACTTCCGGTTTTGTAGGAGACAATGCATAATTTCCATCCAGGTCTGTGATGACAGCATTGGACGAACCGGCTTCGATCACGGCGGCGCCTATGACGCCATTGCCCTCCGAGTCAAGAATCCGCCCACGCACCGAATATCGTGGCGCCTTAACCTCCTGTTCGGAACCGCCCGTCTTGCGATCGGGCGCCTTCGGAGGCTCCTGGTGAAAAAGGGCTATCTGCCTTCCGGAAATTTTGTAACCTGTACTTCCGTCAAGAACGTTTTTGAGGGCCTGCTCGATAGAGAAGCCGGAAAAACTGACCGTGACCCTCCTCCCGCGCTCGACCGAATCGTCTTTGTACAGGAAAATGTATCCGGTCTGTTCTTCAATCATTGAGAGGACCTTTGACAGAGGGACATTGTTCACATCAAGTGAAACTCCCCTGTTCTGCGCCTGTGCACTTACTGTTCCAACAGGAAAAGCAAGCGTGAAAAACAACAATATGAATAGCAGTTTCCTCATCGGTTAAAGTATGTTAATGGATACGGAGGAACTGTCTCTCATAGAATAGTTGATGGCGGACGTATTCTTCAATCCATCCAGAGCCTTCACAAGCCCGTCCCGGAGTTCGAGTTTCCCGGAAAGAAATGTAGATGCAGCCTTTTTGCTGTCATATTCGAAAGATGCACCGAAAAAGCTTTGTATTTGCGACAATACGTGCTCAAGACTGTTCGAGGAGAACTCCAGATATCCGTTTGTCCAGGCTACGTAGTTTCCGGGATCGACTTTGGTAATGGCTCGGTCTCCGTTCGAAGCGTCATAGTAGAAAAGATTACCCGGTTTGAGAGAATACGTTTCCTTTTCGTACTGCACGTCAACTGCGCCCTCAACCAGGACTACGGACTGTTTTTCATAATATGTATTGACATTGAACTTCGTTCCGAGTACCTTAACGTTGAATCCGGGGGTTGAAACGATGAACGGGCGCCTCTCGTTCCGGGCGACTTCGAAATATGCCTCACCCTTTAGAGATACCCTTCTCACGCCCCTGCTGCCCAGGTCGCTGAATTCAAGTTCGGAATTCGAATTGAGCCAGACAACGGTCCCGTCAGAGAGAATGACTTCCATCTGCTGGCCAAGCGGAGAGCAGACGCGCTGAACCGATATATCGGAATCAACCTTTGTCCCGAATGGAAGATATACTGCAAAAGACAAGACTGCGACGGCAGCAACGGCAGCCGCCCAACCGAAACGGTGATTCCGTCTGGCGCGTGTCCTCGTGCCGGGGCGTTCGAGCCGGGGAGCCGACGATGGCTTTAATCCATACAGCGACGCTTCATACGTCGTCCTCAGGAAATTGAGTTCTGCAAGATTATCTTCAGATGCTTCAACCCAGAGGAGAACCTGTTCCGTTTCTTCGGGGCTGGCTTCTCCTCGCAAATACCTAGTAAGAATTCTTTCCTCCATATACCATATATATTTCCGGAAAGAAGTTTTACCCTAAATCATAACAAATAATCTTTCAATTTGCGTCTCAACGCGCGCAGCGCCACAGAGATGTGATACTCGACAGCCTTTTCGCTTATTCCAAGCCTTTCGGCGATATTCTCATATGAAAGTCCTTCCACGCGGCTCATTCTGAACACATCAGAAGTCTTCTTCGGCAGAGCGGACAAGGCCTGTTCCATCATTTTGACTATCTCGGAATAATACGCCGTATGCGGATCGGCAGATTCGAGCCGGCTCACCCTAAGTTCAAGGTCTCTGACAACAGCATCGGATGCCGAGCGTTTCATCCTGTTGAACCTGATCCTGCCACGGAGATAGTTCAGCGCCTTGTTTCGGATAGTGGCGAAAAGGAAAGGAAGCGGATCTTCGTCAAGGCTGTTTTCGGAACTTTTCTGCCAGAGGATGCAGAACGCCTCTGACACGATTGCTTCAGCCTCCTGTCTGTCGGAGACATAAGATCGGGCATACAACAGGCATCTGCCATAAAACTGCCCGAAATATTTCTTGAACAGGTCTTCCCGCACAGGAATTTGGTTATTAGCAAGTGCGGCAAAGGTAAACAAAATTCGCACTTACGGCAAATAATCGTATCTTCGCCCCAAAACAACAGATAACATGAAAATACACTTCGGACTTTCCGCCCTGTTCCTCGCCCTGATTTCAATCGGCGCGAATGCCGGGACAAGAACAGAACGCACTATTAATGACTCCTGGAATTTCCATAAGGAAGGTGAAGAGTCCTCGGACATTGTAAACATCCCCCATTCCTGGAATACGGACGACTGTACAGACGATGAACCCGGTTTCTGGAGGGGCGCAGCCTGGTATGAACGGACCGTGCATATCAATGACTGTCTTGACGGGAAATGCGTATATGTCAAGTTTGAGGGGGCATATCAGACTGTCGAGCTGTTCGTAAACGGACAGTCCGCCGGCATCCACAAGGGCGGGTTCACCGCATTCACCTTTGACATCACCCCGTTCGTAAAGCAGGGCCCCAACGATTTCAGGATAAGGGTGGACAATTCGCACGACCCTGACATTCCGCCTCTGAACGCGGATTTTACATTTTTCGGAGGGATATACCGTGATATCTATCTGTTGATAACTCCGGACAGCCATATTAGCACCACGCATTTCGCGACATCCGGAGTGTATGTTTCCACCCCGTCCATAAGTCCGGACAAAGCCGAAGCCGAAATCACGACCCATCTTGATGTCAAATCCGGTGTGAAATACCGTCTGAGGCAGACTGTCCTCGACCCTTGCGGGAATACGGTATCAACCGTTTCGAGCCAAGTCCGCGCAAGTGCCCAAAGCAACTCGGACCTGATAGTCATTCAGAAAGCATCGGTCAGGGCGCCCGAACTGTGGGACATTGAACAGCCCCGGCTGTACACCGTAATCACCGATCTTCTCGACAAATCGGGAAACGTGATTGACGAGGTGAGCAACACCTTCGGGTTCCGCACCTTCCGGTTCGACCACGAGGAAGGATTCTTCCTTAACGGCCGTCACGTCAAGCTGATGGGCACGAACCGTCATCAGGACTTCAAGGGAATGGCGAATGCCATCCCTGACGAAATGCACGTCAGGGATATCCGTCTCCTGAAGGAAATGGGAGGCAATTTCCTGCGCATTTCCCACTACCCACAGGATCCGATTGTCACTCAGATGACAGACCGCCTCGGCATTCTGGCATCCATAGAAATACCATTGATTGACGAGATTACGCTTTCACCAGAATTCACATCCAACTGCGTGCATATGGTCGAAGAGATGGTCTGGCAGAACTACAACAATCCTTCGGTCATCGTCTGGGGGCTTATGAACGAGCCTCTGATACACAGTCCCTGGCAATACGCAGGCAATTCTTTCAGCAAAGAGCATTATTACTCCGAATTGTGCAGGACTGCAAAAAATATGGATTCCGCCGTCCGTTCCGCTGACCCGTCACGGCCCACTATGATAGCCATGCACGACGCCGGTCAGAGGTATAAGGAAAGCGGACTGATGGAAATCCCCGACATAGTGGGAGTCAACCTTTACTGCGGGTGGTACAAACCCGGCCTTGAAACATTCGGCCCGAAATTGCAGCAGATGCACGAATTGTTTCCCGACAAGTCTCTTTTCCTTACAGAATATGGAGCGGACGCAGACCCGCGCCTCCACAGTTTCCGTCCGGAAAGTTTCGACTACACCTGCGAGTACGGGGTAAAGTATCATAAGGCCCACATCCCCATAATTATGAGCACGGACTATCTTGCCGGCTCTACTGTATGGAATATCAACGACTTCCATTCCGAAGTAAGAGGATATGCAGTGCCGCACATCAACCTCAAAGGTCTGACCGGTCTCTCGAGGACTCCGAAAGATACTTATTGGCTGTATAAGGCCACCCTCGGCGGCAAGCCGTTCATTATGATAGGAGATCACGGATGGGTCATTCGCGGAGGAGCGCAGAACACCGACGACGGACATTGCACCCAGCCTGTAAACGTCTTCTCGAATGCCGCGGAAGTCACCCTCATCCACAACGGAACGTCACTTGGGACAAAACGTACCGAATGCTGTTCGGCCACCTTCGACGTTCCTTTCTCAGACGGGGAAAACACTCTTGAGGCTGTTTCTTCCGATGGAGTGAAAGATTTTTCCAGAATCGACTTCAAACTCACCCCATCCGACCTTTCCAACATCACCGAGTTGAACGTAATGCTTGGCTCTAACAGATATTTCGAAGATCGGGACGGTGGAATTCTCTGGATTCCGGAACAGGAATATACCCCCGGCAGCTGGGGCTATTCAGGCGGATTCCAATTGCGTCCGTCCATCAGCGGACAACGAGTAAGGCCGGCGATGGAAGGCAATGTGCTCGGGACCGGAATCGACCCGGTTTTCCAGACACAAAGAGTCGGAATCGAAGAATTCCGCGCCGATGTCCCCGACGGGCGGTATTATGTCTACCTGTATTTCGCCGAGATGACCATCAGTCCCAATGGCGCCAAGATTCCCTATACCTTGGGAGAAGACCCCACTGTCAGCAGAATAGAAGAGCGGGTATTTGACGTTTCCATAGGAGACGACACGGTGCTGAAGGCTCTGGACCTGGCAAAGGAATACGGACCGAACAGGGCCGTCATCAAGAAATTCTGCATTGAAGTCAGGGACTCCCGCGGAATCCGCATAACCTTCACGCCGGTAAAAGACCTGCCGACTGTATCGGCAATCCGAATATACAAGTGCGATTGAGCGATATGTGATGGAGGACGCCGGGCGGATGTTGTACACTACGCGAATGATTCGCGTGATGTTCAAACGAAGAGATTCCTAAAAGAGCAAAGCGAGACGGAATACCACGAATGCGGCAAGCCAGGCGAGAAGAAGCGAATGGACGACAGTGAATGCAGCCCAGCCGCGTCCGACTTCACGCCTGAGCGTCGTGATTGTGGCTATGCAGGGGAAGTACAGAAGCACGAACACCATGAACGCAAGGGCCGAGGCGGGCGTCATTCCGCCTTCGCCGCGCATCGCTTCGATAAGGCTCCCTTCGTCTTCGGTGTGATAGAGTATGCCCATCGTGCTGACAATGGCCTCCTTTGCGGGCAGTCCGGTCAGAAGGCAGACGTTCATCTTCCAGTCGAAGCCGAGCGGGGCCGTGAGCGGAGCCGCCGCACGACCGACCGAGGCAAGGCAGGACTGTTCCTTGTTGGCTCCGCCTGCCGTGCGGCCCGCGGGGAAGTATTCCAGCGCCCAGATGATTACCGAAGCGGCCAGGATGACCGTCGAGATTTTCTTGAGATAGTCGCTGCTCCTTTCCCAAACGTGTGCGGCCGTGCTGCGCCAGGTGGGCAGACGGAAGGCAGGAAGTTCGGACACGTAGTCTATGCCGTTCTGACTGAATGCCTTCGTGTGTTTCATTATCCAGGCGAAGAGAATGGACAGGACTATTCCGAGGCAGTAGATGCCTATCATCACGAGGGCTTTGTAGCGTGCGAAGAACGCCGAAACGAAAAGCAGATAAACCGGCAGCCTGGCCGAGCAGGACATAAACGGTATCATAAGCATAGTGAGGGTCCTGTCGGACTTGTTGCCTATCGATTTCGCGGCCATTATCGCCGGCACATTGCAGCCGAATCCTATGAGCATAGGCACGAACGAGCGCCCGTGCAGGCCGAAGCGGTGCATTATCTTGTCCATCAGGAAGGCGGCTCGGGCCATATAGCCGCTGTCTTCGAGCAGCGAGAGGAAGAAGAACAGTATTATGATGTTCGGCAGGAACGCGAGCACCGAGCCGACGCCCTGTATTATGCCGTCCGCAAGCAGGCTCGAAAGCCAGCCGGGCCCGATTGATGCTCCAACCAGAGTGGCGAGAGCCGCAAACCCGCCTTCTATCCAATGCTGCGGATAAGCTCCGAGCGCGAAGGTGGCTTCGAATACGCCCAGAAGCAGAAGTATCATTATCGGGAAGCCGAAGATGCGGCTGGTCAGCACGGAGTCGGCCTTTTCAAGAAGACTGTGGTCCGACGAATCGTCGCTGTGACGCAGGGTCTCCTGCAGCGCGCCGTGCACGAAACCGTAGCGCGCATCGCGGATCTGGTCGGATACGGGCTTGCCGTACGCCTTGGCTAAAGAAGCGGCTTTGCGGGCCGCCAGGTCCGTGATCTGCTCGCTGAACGGCTCTCCCTGCAGAACTTCGGAAATGTACTGCGGGTCTTCGAGCAACCTTGTGGCAAGATAGCGGTCGTGGAAGCGGTCGCCAAGGCTCGTCGCAGAGGCTATCTTCTGCGATATTTCTTCGATTGCGCGGTCAAGGTCGTTTCCGTAGGGGATATGGATGTGCTTTTTCGCTTCGACAGCATGCTCGAAAGTGTCAACTATGAGAGCGAGGACCCGTTCCCGTGCGGATGAATCCGACCCGCAAACCGTTGTCACGGGGCGCCCGGAGAGTTGCGAAAGCAGGGTTGTATTGATGGAGTGCGAACTGGCTAGCAGTTCATCGTAATGGGTGAAGGCCAGTACTGTCTGGCAGTCCATATCGATAAGGCGCGAAAAAAGGTCAAGCCCGTCTTCCAACGCTCTGGAATCGACAAGGTCCAGAACAACATCGGCTCCGCTTCCGACAAGCTTGCGCCCTATGTGATAGTCATCGCCGGTGAAGTTGAGAAGCGAGATGTCGTAGCCGTGGAAAGGGATGGTAAGGTTGGCCTGCCCGGCAAAATCCAGGAGATTCTCAGTGGGTTCGCTGCCTGCCACGGCAACGGTGATGAAACGGCGAGGGCCGTCTGCTGCACTCTCCGTCGCGGTCGGTTTGCCGAGCGTTTCCGCAGGCGTCCGCATATCCGCATTTCCGGCAGCGTTCCAAGGGCAGATCGTACAGTTGTGCTCGCAATTCATCGGCGCAAAGATACCTCTGCGGCCAAAATTCCACCATACCAAATTATTGTGATTAGCTGGAAAAATGCTAACTTTCGCCCAATATGAAACTTATCGGCAATATTCTCTGGCTCATTTTCGGCGGGCTCATTGTCGCCGGACTCTATTTCCTTGGAGGAATCCTCCTTTGTTGTACCATCATAGGTATCCCCTTCGGAGTTGAGGCGATGAAGATGGGCCTTGTCGCCCTTCTGCCTTTCGGCACCGAAGTCGAGCTTGACCCCGCAAAAGGCTGCCTGACCATCGGCTTCAATGTCCTTTGGATTCTGCTTTCGGGCTGGGAGATTGTCCTTACTCACGTAATCTTCGGCTGCATTCTTTGCATCACCATCATAGGCATCCCCTTCGGCAAGCAGCATTTCAAACTTGCCCGCTACGCCATCTTCCCCTTCGGCGCGCACATCACCTACGGCAGCAAATAGGTCCTGCATCTCCAGCCTTACCCAAATACTTCGGTCACCTGGACATTTTGGGTGATGGATTCTCTTCAAAAAGTTTGGTCACCTGGACAAAAAGTCGGATGATTTGCTCTTGATTTTTGCCGGGTGGACAAAAATAGGATGATTTGCTCTTATATTTTGCCGGGTGGACAAAAAGCAGGATGGAAGGGCAAAAGTCAATCGCGAGGAGAGCACCTGTGGCGAGCTCGGCGCAGCGCTTGACCTTTGCCGCCGGAGGTCATATATTCCGTCTGCAGCGCCCCTCTTATATCCCGCAGCCTTTATGTATTTACGCCAAAA
>JAZLKT010000011.1:0-24495 GCA_045597785.1 Candidatus Cryptobacteroides sp. | reverse complement strand
GTCATCGGCGGCCAGCGCTGCGAGCCTATCGAGGAACTGAGCATCGAAGTGCCCGAAGAGTTCGTGGGCGCGGCCATCGAGATCAGCACCCGCCGCAAGGGCGCCCTCGTGCACATGGAGCCGCGCGGCGACCGAACACTTCTTGAATTCGAGATTCCTACCCGCGGTCTTATGGGCCTTCGCTCCAACCTTCTCACCGCTTCGCAGGGAGAGGCGATCGTCGCCCATCGTTTCAAGGAATATCAGCCCTACAAGGGAGAAATCGAGCGCCGTAACAACGGTTCGCTCGTTTCGCTCGAGACTGGCGAGGCAATAGCATACTCGATGAACAAACTGCTCGATCGCGGCCGTTTCTTCGTTGAACCCGGAGAGGAGATATATGCCGGACAGGTAGTGGGTGAGCATACCCGCGAGCGCGACCTTAACATCAATATCTGCAAGACAAAAAAGCTCACCAATGTGCGTGCTGCCGGCTCTGACGAGAAGATAATCCTGCCTCCCGCAATCAAATTCTCGCTCGAAGAGGCGCTCGAATATATCCAGGAAGACGAACTGGTTGAGGTGACCCCTCACCACATGCGTCTGCGCAAGATTTTGCTCGACCCTCTGGCCCGCAAAAGAAATAGCGACAACGAAGATTGAATTCAGTAAAATTTTTTGTACCTTTGCAACCCTTTGAAATATCCTTACGCGGCTTGAAGCCAGGGCGGAGTGTCATTAACTGGCATGCCGACACCGATTTCTTCAAGGACTTTGAGAATCAGGAGATTCTGTCGGCCGATATCGCAATAGTTTGCGAGATTGACTATCTGGAGCGCTCGCTCGATGTTAAATGCAGCATCGACGGCACTGTGACAGTAACTTGCGACCGATGCCTGGAACCTCTTGATATAGAAGTTCATACGGTTTTCGAGGCTCACGACCAGACGGACTTTTCGCAGGACATCTACGATTACGTATGTACGTCGCTGCCTATGATTAGGGTTCATGCCGAAGGAGGATGCAACGAAGAAACAATAAAATATTTAAAACGATAGAATTATGGCACATCCGAAACACAAATTCTCTCACCAGAGAACAGCAAAGCGCCGTACCCACGACTTCGCTCCGGTACCTACCCTTGCAACCTGCCCCAACTGCGGTGCTACAGTACAGTATCATCGCGTTTGCCCTGAATGCGGTTACTACAGGGGACGTCAGATTATCGAGAAGAAGGCCGAATAGCCCTGCTTCTTTGACGGCTGCTTAGTTCAACGGATAGAACGGAGGTTTCCTAAACCTTAAATAGTGGTTCGATTCCACTAGCGGCTACAAAAGCGGAGAATTCTACGGAGCTCTCCGCTTTTGCGTTCGTAAACATTTTGCCGCTTATTAAAAACTCGTTATCTTTGACAAACAAATAGAATCCGGATGATTATTCTTGAAAAAAAGATTTCAATAGAGGAGCTGTCATCTATCGCCGGGGAATTATTTGGCGATATGGTCAAGGCTGTTGCAGACGTTGCGGACAACAAACTGGCCATCGATGCCGAACTTCATTCCGATTTGGAACAATTCCTTCTTGAAAACGGTTCAAATCAGGAGGATTTATGGGGATTGAATATCTATCCGAAAATGGACGGAGAGGATTTCATTGAATTCGATTCGCTGATCAATATCCGTCCCAGGCTGAATAACAGAAGCCGTTATGTGGAAAGTGCGGAAATCAGGGAGAAGATCATAGCAATTGTAAATAATTATATCGTCAGGTAGTTTATGGAAAACTGGACGATAGACATAGAACGTTGGGCGGCAATGCCACTTATGGAGCAGATGGCAAACATCGGAAGCGAAGTCGGGCGAGCCAGAAAGTGGCTTTGGAAGGATAAGCCTCAACTTGCCGAGAGTGCCTTTTTCCGGGGGTTGGAGCTGGTGGATGCGACAATCAAATGCGGACGCCGCAATATGGAATCCAGATTTTGTCTTCTTATGGAACTATGCCGTGCACGGGATTTATTTTCAGATTCATTTTTGAAGCGTGACTACGACTCGCTTGACTATCTTGAAAAGTACTTCGGCCAGTTCGCATCGGCCATCAGACAATAAGGTTCGATTCCCGGACCCTTTGGTCTACAAAAGCGCCATCCATTGCGGGTGGCGCTTCTGCATTGTTCGGACCGGGCTTCGCCCCGAATACTCTTCCTGACAAAAAGATGGCGGCCTGCGGGGAGGTCGCCATCCTGACAGTATGTGCTTTGCGCTATGCCAGCGGTCCGGCTTTTTTGTATTCTCGCCTGCCCAGGCAGGCATCGATATCGCGAATGTTGGAGTAGTCTTTTCCGGCTCTTTCGAATTCGGTCACTATGTCGGCGGCGCTCTTTTCCTCTTCAACCTGCTCATCGACGAACCACTGCAGGCGGCTGAGTGTAGTGAAGTCTCCTTCCGAAGCTGCCATCTTCACGAGGTCATAAATCATTGCGGTAACTTCAACTTCGTGGTCGAGGGCGTCCTTGAACATTTCAAGAGGGCTCTTCCATTCTTTCGGAACGGCAGCAATGGGTTTGAGTTCGACTTTGGCTCCGCGTTCGGACATATATTTCTGGAATATGCGGGCGTGATCCTGCTCTTCCATCCACTGCGCGAAAAACCATTTTGCTATTCCGTTCAGGGTCTTCGACTCTGCGTCGAGCGACATTGAAAGGTAAAGGTATGCGCTCCACAGTTCGGCATTGATCTGGTCGTTGAGCGCGTTCTGCAAATCTTTGGAAATCATAGCTGTAAAACTAATTGGTATGTTTGATCCAGATGAGTTTGGATGTGTCGTAGCCCCTTGATTTTGCTTCGGAGAGTATGGCTCCCAGAATGTCGTCGGGAATCGCAGGTGTGCGTGACATTATCCAGAGATAATCGGCCGATTTGGAACCTACAAGGGCATAGCGGTAATCGGGGGTTACCATCATCACCCTGTAGTCGGAGTAGAAAGGTCCGAAGAACGAAACCTTGAGCAGGCCCGGAGTATCCGTCATCTTTGCCTTTCCGACGGAGACCTTCGATTCGCCACCGCGCATTCCGCTGTTGACGACCTTGATCTTTCCGTTGTCGGAGACGGAGTAGTGAGCAGTTGCGTAATCGACGTCGCGCTCGAAGAAGTGGTCATATTTCGCTATCTCGTACCAGCGCCCGAGATATTTGTTGAGATCGACGGGGACTGTGGAGTTATCCACGGTATTCCTGGCGCAGCAGGACAATGTTGTGATTGCCATAGCAATAATCATAAAAAGACGTTTCATAATCCTAGATGTTTACAATTGATTTCGGTCTTCCAGAGGCCGTGAAGGTTGCAGTACTCGTAAACTGCGATGATCTTGTCTTTGCACCCTGTGCAGAACAGAGCCTCGGCACGTCCGTCCGTATGCAGATACTGCAACTGGCCTCCGTGCTCGGTTTCAAGGTAGATGAAGCGTATCGAATGCTCCTTGGTCATAGGATGGGGAACCGACCCCACCTTTACTTTTACGGTACGGTCATCGACACGCTCTACAACGGGAACGTGCTTCTCTACCAGGCCGTCCGTTTCGCCGGGGACCAGCTCTTCCATCGCTGTCCCGCAGCAGACAGGGACGACTCCGCTGTCTATCACTTTCACGACAACATTTCCGCATGTCGTGCAAAGGAAAAATTTTGTTGCCATAATTTTTTGCATTTTAAAGTTTGTAATAAAACGTATGTATGTTGGCAGCCAGCGGCCCTTCTACCTGGATCCATTTGGCGGAAGTCCCGCGACTGATGGTGCAAAGGTATAGCGGCGTACAAAGGATTTATTATTGTGATTTATGAAATTTTTCTATATTTACGATTGAAATAATCAATAGAAAAATGGAACTTCGTCAACTGCGGTATTTCGTTACGCTTTCCGGAACCCTGAATTTTTCCGAAGCGGCACGCAAACTTTTCATCACTCAAGGCACACTTTCGCAGCAGATAATGCAACTTGAGGGGGAGCTCGGAGTGAAATTGTTCACCCGAGGCCCCCATAACGTAGCCATAACCGAAGCCGGTGAAGAACTTCTGCCCCTTGCCATACAAACCATCAACGACTCCGAAAACTGCCGGAAAAGAATGCAGGACCTGAAGAAAGCCCTTTGCGGCTCGCTCAGCATCGGAGTGACCCATTCGTTCGGCACACTGCTTACCGATACCGTAAAAACATTTCTGAAAGCCTATCCCGGAGTCAAGCTGAACGTCCATTACAAAACCGCGAGCGAACTTATCGATATGTTGCATCGCAAAGAATTGGATTTCATTCTGGCGTTCAAACCTGCGCAGGTTTACGAAAAGATGGAATCGGAGGTGCTTTTCACATCCCGGCTGAGCGCCGTAATGCGTCGCGAGCATCCGTTGGCCGGCCGCCCCATCATCACACGTGCCGAACTGGAAAAACAGGGCATTGCCCTTCCCGGAAGCGGGCTTCAGGCGCGCAGGACCTTTGAGCGCTTCGTTGATATCGACTCCAGCAATATGAATGTCCGGATAGAAATGAACGATCCCAACCTCATCCTCGACTTGCTCCAAAGTACCAACCTTATAGCTATCGTTTCCTCGCTCGCTATCCACTACCGCCCCTCGTTGGTGGCCATTCCTGTAGAAGGAATAGACAGGGAAATGCAGGCCTGCGTTCACTATCTGAAGGACGAATACCATAAGCGTTCGGCCGAATTGTTCATCGGTATGCTGCGCGAATCGGCAATGATCGAACGTATCCGTATGAACATGTAGCGCGTGATGAAACGGATCCTTCTCTTCGGAACGATGGGCGAAATCGGCCCCACAGTGCATTCGTATCTGACTGAACGCGGACACGAAGTCTCTCTTGTAGCCTTCCCCCAGAATGTCCTGCACGACGAATGGGGGTATGTCAGGCTCCTTCGCAAGAGCATCGCCGCCCTAAAGCCTGATGCCGTTATGCCCATAGGCAACAGCGTTGCCATCTCTCGCGCGAAGCCCTCGCTCCAAAGCGATTTCCCGGGCCTGGCGGTCTGTGTGGAAGATGAAAGCAAAGTCGCTCTGCTCGACAGCAAAGTGCGCTTCTACGCTCTGGCCGAAAGTCTGGGAATAAGGCAGCCGCGTCTCTACCGGAGCGAAGATGAACTTCCGCCAGACGGGCAGACTGTCATCTTCAAGCGTGACGTCTCTTTCGGAGGACAAGGTGTGCATATGCCCATCTCGCGCAAGGCTATCAATAATCTGATCGCCCATCAGCGAGTGGGAGAGCTGTACCTGCTGGAAGAATATCTCCTCGGAACGGACTGGAGTATCGATGCGGTTCGCGTCAGTGGGCGGATACACGCTTCGGCTTACCGTTGTACCGGTGGAATCGGCCGTAACGGCCCTTCTACGGAGAGAGTCGTCGAGCAGAGAGGGGAACTTCTGGAAGTGGCGGCAAAGGTACTCGAAGAACTCGATTATAATGGCGTTTGCGGGTTCGATTTCAAGGTGACGGAAGATGGGGTGGCATATCTTCTCGAAGCCAATCCGCGCTTTACCGGCGGCATATCCACCCAGCTCGAAGCCGGCTTCGACATACCCGCTCTGCTGCTCGAAGCCTTCGGGGCGTAGCAATTGTACCGATTCTAAAAAATACTGTACTATCTTTAATCCGCGGATATCTGCGGGTTGCTATTTTTGTGAAAAATACCACATCATCATGAAGAAAACACTACTTTCACTTGCAGCCATTTTCATTTTTTCCATCGCGCAGGCCGCACCGCGTGACGCTTCCGAAGTTCTCTCCGGCATAGTTCCCGCCCCGCTGAGCATCAGCGAAGGAGAAGGATGTTTCACTCTCAAAGGCTCACGTGTCATTTGTGATGCCACGCTCGATGGAAAGACGCAGAAGGCCGTGAAGAAGTTCGCCGACGTCCTTTCGACGACCAGTGGCAGAAAGTGCCGTTTCAGCATCGCCTCTGCAGTGAGCGCGGGCAGGGGGATAAGTTTTGCCCCTGACAGCAGCCTGGGTGCGGAAGCGTACAGGATTACCGTTTCGCGCAAAAGCGTGCTGGTCGAAGCATCGGCGCGCGAGGGCTTTCTTTATGCGATTCAGACTCTCAAACAGATGCTGCCGGTAGCGGTCTATGGCACTGAGGCCGCGAAAAAGGAAGACTGGACTCTGCCTTGCTGCACCATCGACGACAGCCCGAGGTATCGTTATCGCAGTCTTCTTCTCGATTGTGGCCGTCACTTCTTCAGCGTCGAAGACATATTCCGCTATCTGGATATAATGGCCGTCTATAAGTGCAACCACTTCCATTGGCATCTGACCGAAGACCAGGGCTGGAGGCTCGAAATCAAGAAGTATCCCCGTCTCACCGAGATTGGCGCCTGGCGCAGCGGCACCCAGATAGGCAAGGATCGCAGTTCCAGCGACGGTGTCCGCTACGGAGGTTTCTATACCCAGGAGCAGGTCCGCCAGGTCATTGCTTATGCCGATGAACTTGGAATAACAGTCGTGCCCGAAGTCGATATCCCCGGCCACACGCAGGCCCTTCTGGCCGCGTATCCCGAGTTCGGCTCGGAATGCTCGGAGCCTCTTCCCTACGAGGTCATGACCCACTGGGGTGTTTCGAAGCAGGTGCTTAATGTGGGCAAAGATGAGACGCTTGCTTTCATCAAAGATATTTTCGACGAAGTCATCGACCTGTTCCCCGGTGAGTACATTTGCCTGGGTGGTGACGAATGCCGCAAGGATGAGTGGAAACTCGATCCTTTCTGCCAGGAGAAGATCCGCCAGCTCGGTTTCGTCTCGGACGACTCTACCAGCGCGGAACAGCATCTTCAGAACTATTTCGTAGCGGAGGTTATGAAGCACATCACCGCGAGAGGACGCAAAGTTCTCGGCGCCGATGAACTGATGGACGGCGGCCACATCGAGGAAGGAATGACAATCATGTCATGGAGAGGTACGAAAAGAGGCGTCGCTGCAGCGAAACGCGGAATCGATGTTCTGATGCAGCCGACCACCTATTGCTATCTTGATTATTACCAGTTGGAAGACAGAAACGTCCAGCCGCTCGCGATAGGGAACTATCTTCCTCTTTCGAAAGTTTATTCATTCGATCCCGATTGCGGGCTCGACCCCGATGCGGTTTCACATATCATAGGCGTTCAGATGGAGATGTGGACGGAATATGTCGCAACTCCCGAGCACATCGAATATATGATGTTCCCGCGCGTGTTCGCCCTAAGCGAAGTGCAGTGGACCGCATTAGAACGGAAAGATTACGAAAGATTCCTGCAGAGTGTGGAAGGCCATCAGATAAAGATACTCGAGAAGATGGGCTATAATTACTGCAAGGAGCACGAATAGCGCCGCGGTTTGAAAATAATGGGAAATCCATACATTTGGAAAGTATTATGAAAGCTGATACAACTCCCCGCGAGCTCCTCCTTACCGACTACGAACCGATAAGCGTGTTCAAACTTGACGAGCATCATCCGCATTGCGCGAAATTCCGCGCCATCGATATGCACGCCCATCCCGAATTCGCGCCTACCACGGCAGAAATCGAGGCCTGGGCCGAAAGGCTCGAGCAGAACAACATCGAACGCGTTGTCATCCATACCTATGCCTTCGGCGAGCAGTTCGAGCAGATTTGCGACCAGTTCAAGGCCGTATCCGACCGCTTTGAAATGTGGTGCGGACTGAACCTCGACCGTTTCGGCAAACCCGATTTCCTCGAAACTGCACTCGCCGATCTGGACAGATGCGTACGCAAAGGCGCGAAAGGTGTCGGCGAGCTCGGCGACAAGGGCTTCGGCGAAGCATACAGCCTGATGCGCAAATACGGCAAGGCAGTCCCTACAGCCCATATCGACGATCCCGTTTTCGATCCCATCCTGGACAGAATCGGTGAACTTGGCCTTGCGGTATGCATTCATATCGGCGACCCCATCTGGATGTACGAGCCGATGGACAATCACAATGACGGCCTGATGAATGCCTTCGCATGGCGCATAGAGCCCGAAGAGGGACTTATGGGCCTGTATGAACTCACCGGCACGCTTGAGAGGGCGATGGAAAAGCATCGCAATGTCAGGTTCATTGCCTGCCACTTTATGAATATCGCCCATGACTACGGCTATCTTTCGGCGCTGATGGACAGGCACCCAAACCTGTATCTTGACAATTCGGCAAGAATAGTGGAAACCTGTGTTACTCCGCGCGCTACCAAGGCCTTCTACGAAAAGTATCAGGACCGTATTTTTTTCGGTACCGACAACGGCCCGTCGCAGGATATGTTCGACCTTCAGTGGCGTTGCCTCGAGACGGAGGACGAACACTTTTACCACTACGACCCCAATTTCTACACTTCCGAGAACAGCCGCTATCACTGGCCTCTGCAAGGCATAGGACTGAGCGACGAAGTGCTCAGGAAGATATATCACGACAACGCTGTGAAATTCATGGGATACTGATAATATGGACGTTCAGTACAAAGTTCTTTCCGGGATTGAACCCTCGGACCGTCTCACAAGGTTATGGCGCGAATTGACGCTCCGCGATGAGGTGGGGCCCGATACGGACCGCATCAATGCTCTCATCGCTTCCGGAAGGCTGGGCTTCTACACGGCCTGGCTCGACGGGAATCTGGTCGGAATGGCATCTGTCGTTCCGTGCCGGACAGCGCAGAGTGACAAACTGTGGATTGAGGACGTGGCGGTCTTGAGCGAGTGCCGCGGTCTCGGGATAGGGCGTGGCCTGCTCTCTTTCGCCATGGATGATGCCGCCCGGCGCTTTTTCAAAGGAACGTTCTGGCTCACATCCCGGCCCTCGCGCGAGGCTGCCCGCAAGCTGTACGCCTCGATGGGCTTCGAACAGCACGAAACCGGTGTCTTCTTCAAGCACGCCTGAACCGCGCGCCGACCAAGGGTATTTTTTTACCGAACTTCGTTTTTTTGCTCTAACTGACACCAACCGGGCGCAGTTAGAGCAAAAAATCAGCGTAACCGGAACATACGACTGCCGGCAGCTAATTATCAAGTGCTGCCCCAAGCCCGGCGGGGCGGCAGACCAGAATGTGGCGGCCGAGCAGTTTCGAGCCCAATGCAAAGATGCGCACATCTCCTCCGGACAAGGTGCCGCTGCGGCGGCGCAGTTCTTCACTGGTCATCGGGATGCCGCGGGCAAGAATCTCGCAGCGCGGGTAAGCGGCTCCGATTCTCTTGATGCCGGCTTTGTCGAAGGGGAAGACCTCGCAGATTCTGTAAAAGCTGCCGAATGGCGGAAGTTCGTCCAGGTGCGCTTTCTGCATCGTACCGATCTGGAAGCCCTGGCCACCGGCTGGTGGTGTACCGATCGAATGGCCCTGGCTCTCGGCTGGCCCGGCGCCGCGTGAAAAGTCCTGACAGCAGCCTGCGGTATCTGCGCAGATGAATAGATGCGCATCGTTTCCAAAAGCGCTCAAGGCGTAACGTTCCGTCAGTTCGGCCCATGCGCCGGCCTTCATCAAGGCCTTGCCCGGCTCGAACAGAAGATCGCCTTCGCTGGGCAGAGTACTACAGTACCTGACGGCGGGGGAAACTTTTCCCGCGTCGAGGCGTGTCCCGCCGCTGCCTGCGAGACGAAGGCTGTGCGTCCCATCACTGGCCATATTGGCAACGGTAAGTGAACGGTCTCCCGCAAAGCCGGGCTCCAGAAGGAGCAGAAGTTCCTTGCACTCGCCGCCCACCTGCACTATATGCACTTCGCTCACGCAGTCCAGTGCCGAACTTACCGCACTGATATCGGCCATGGGAGAAAGCTTGAGCAGCAGGGGAGTCCCTGCCTCGAGAACCATTCCGTAGAAATCAAGAACATTCGGCGAGCAGTCTTCCAGGCGGAAAACCTTGCTCCCCGAGGCGGAGCGTCTTGCGGGATCTACGAATACAAGGTCGGGGCGGAAATCTTCGAGAAGAGCGCGCAAGCTCAAAGAGTCAATCTCGATACCGGAGATGGCGACATCCAACCCAAGTGCCTTGAAATTATGTCCTGCCGCCTCGCGGAGCTCCGCTTTCATCTCATTGTAGAGAACTTCGGCTCCGGCCTTCGCAAATGCTGAACTGTCCACTCCCAGACCTCCGGTAAGGTCGGCAATCCGCCACGGTTTTCCGGCCGGAAGACTTCTTCCTGTCGAACCGACGGTACGCCACGGCGCTACCGAAGATGACATTCGCCGCAGCAGAGTCGTTGCTACCGATGCCTTGTAGCGGGCCGCCGCCTCGCTGCTGCACTGCTCTGCGCTAAGGGGCAGAGGGCAGAATATGTCGGAAGAAGCCCATCGCGGGCATTTCGTGCGCAGTTTGCGACGGCTTTCAATGCAGGCGGCCGCAAGCGGAACATCCACCTGCGGCCACTTGTCTCTCTGAAGTACCAGAGAAACGGTATCGTCCCCTTCGTGTTCGCTTACGAAACAGGCAAAAGGGGAGTCGTATTTCATACGAGGAAGGCTGCTATGCCATCGATATCGGCTTTGTCGAAAGAGCGCTGCTCTCCGCTTGCAAGGTTCTTTATCTGAACGCTGCCGCTCTGCATCTCGTTACCTCCGGTAATGGAGAGGAAACGGATGCTCTTGCGGTCGGCGTAGTCGAACTGCTTCTTGAGTTTTGCGGCGTCGGGGTAGATTTCGGCCGAAACGCCCTTCTCGCGCAGAGCAGAGACAACTGGCAGGATATACGCGATTTCGGCAGAACCCATATTGGCGAAGAGAATGGTCGAACCGGCGGCGAGCCCTTCGGGATATTTGTCCAGTCCGGTGAGAACGTCGTATATGCGGTCGGCCCCGAAACTTACACCTACCCCCGACATGTCGGGCAGACCGAAAATGCCGGTGAGATTGTCGTAGCGGCCACCTCCGCAGATGCTGCCTATCTCCCAATCCAGCGCCTTCACTTCGAAAATGGCTCCGGTGTAGTAGTTGAGACCGCGTGCGAGGCTCAGATCCAGTTCGGTTTCGGTAGCGATACCCGCGCCCTCGATGAAGGCGAACAGTTCTTCCAACTCGTCTGCGCCCTTGAGACCTTCCGGCGAGCAGGCGAGGGCTTTGCGAAGCGTGGCAATCTTCTCGCCCGTGCTGCCCTGGAGCAGAAGTATTGGCTCGAGTACGGCCACGGCTTCGGGGCTGAGGCCTTTGCCGAGCATCTCTTCCTTGACGGCATCGAGGCCTATCTTGTCCAGTTTGTCTATTGCTACGGTAATGTCAACAACCTTGTCGGGGAAACCGCAGGCTTCGGCAAGACCGGTGAGCACCTTGCGGTTGTTTATCTTGATCTTGACGCGTACGCCGAGCTTGCGGAATACGCTGTCGATTATCTGGATAAGTTCGAGTTCGAGCAGCTGGCTGCGGCTGCCGCACACATCCACGTCGCACTGGTAAAATTCGCGGTAGCGGCCCTTCTGCGGGCGGTCTGCGCGCCACACGGGCTGTATCTGAAACCTCTTGAAGGGAAAACTCAGTTCGTTCTGGTGCTGGACGACGAATCTCGCGAAAGGAACCGTAAGGTCGTAGCGAAGGCCCTTTTCGCAGACTTTCAGGCTGAGTGCCTTGGAATTGATGCCTTCTTCGGTGCGGAATGCATCGAAATCGATATCGGCAAACGCCTCCCCGCTGTTGAGGATCCTGAAAAGAAGCTTGTCGCCTTCGTCGCCGTATTTGCCCAGCAGGGTGGAGAGGTTCTCCATCGAGGGGGTCTCTATCTGGGAGTAGCCGCAGCTGCGGAATACCGAACGTATGGTATCGAATATGTAATTGCGACGGGCCATTTCGACGGGGCCGAAGTCGCGTGTACCCTTGGGAATGGAAGGTTTTTGTGCCATAAACATTATTTTGCAGCGCAAATTTACTATTTTTGCTTCAAATCATTGAACGATTATGTCAAAATTTCTGAAGTACGTGCTTGCCACGATTGTCGGCTTGCTGATTGCCAATCTTATCACAATCTTCTTTGTCGCCGGAATCTTCTCCTCCGGGTCGGGCTCTTCACAACCTGTCGTGCCCGCCGAAGGTATCTTGAAACTCGACCTTTCCAAGGTGATAATCTCCGAACAGAGCAAGGAAATTCCCGAGTTGGCCTCGCTTGCCGGCGGCATCCAGGGCGCTGTGCCGCAGGTTGTCGGTCTTCGTACCGCCACCGACGCGCTCAAGGCCGCAGCCGAAGATCCTGGCGTGAAATGCCTTTACATCAAGCCGGAAGGCGCTTCGATGGGAATGGGAACAATCTATGAACTCCGTTGCGCGGTCAAAGACTTCCGCGCAAGCGGCAAGCCCGTGGTCGCCTATGTCGAGAATCCCGGCACCGGTTCGGTATATCTCGGTTCTGCGGCCGACAAACTCTACATCGGCAGCTACTCGGGCGGCACGCCTTCGTTCATAGGCATCAGCAGCAGGATGATGTTCCTCGGCGACCTGCTCGACCGCATCGGAGTCAATGTTCAGCTTATCCGTCACGGCAAATACAAGAGTGCCGGTGAGATGTACATCCGCAGCAGCTCGAGCCCCGAGAACCGTCTTCAGAACCAGGTGATGATAAATTCCATCTGGGCCCAGTTCGCGTCGGACATCGCCGAAGGACGCAACCTGACACCCGAGGCCATCAATGCAGCAATAGATGATCTGAGCCTCGCGCTGCCCGAGGATTTTGTGGCGGCAGGCCTGGCCGACGCAGTCCTGAACCGTGCCGAACTCAAGGAAAAGCTCTGCGTGCTGGCCGGCAAGGAAAAGTTCGATGACGTGCAGATGATACCTTTCGCCGACTACGCCACGCTCAAGTCTTCGGCCGGAAATGTCCGTGCCCGCCAGAAACTTGCCATAGTTTACGCGGCCGGCAATATCGTTGACGGCTATGACCCCGAATCGGTGGATGGCGACCGCTTCGCCTCCATTCTCGAGGAAGTGCGTGCCGACTCGACCGTCAAGGCCGTGGTGCTCCGCGTCAACTCGCCCGGCGGAAGCGTTGTGGCATCGGAGAAGATTCGCGCCGAGCTGGACGCCATTCAGGCTGTCAAGCCACTGGTGGCTTCGTATGGCGACTATGCGGCTTCGGGCGGCTACTGGATTTCGTGCGGCGCGGACAAGATTTATTCCGACCCCACGACCCTTACCGGCTCGATAGGCGTGTTCGGAATGATTCCCGACTTCAGCCGTCTTTACCGTGAAACCGCTCACGTGGGTATTGAGTCGGTTAATTCGAACAAGCATTCCGATATGCTCTCGCTTGCGCGTCCTTTCACGCCCGAAGAACTGGCCTTCATGCAGAAGGGTATCGAAGAGATATATTCTAAATTCGTGGGACTCGTTGCCGAAGGCCGTGGCAAGAGCGAAAGTTATGTGGATGACATCGCCCAGGGTCGCGTCTGGACAGGCTCCGATGCAATCGGTATCGGTCTTGTCGATGAGATAGGAACGCTCCGTGACGCCATCGACTGGGCTGCGGCAGCGGCAGGCGACGCGGATCTCTCGAAGTGGGCCATTGCCGAATACCCGCACCAGGCAACACTTTTGGAAACCATTGCTCTCGCCTTCAGCGGCGAGCAGGCCGACGACTACAGCATCTCTGTCTATACAAAATGGTATGACGCCTGGAAAGAAGGAAAGCGTGACTACGCATTTGCGCAGATGCCTTTCCGTGTGGACGTTTTCTAGTCTTTTCTGAATCTGAGTATCCCTTTGCAGGTTACATAGGGACCGAACTGCTTGCCGCCGGTGAATGAATTGCCGGCGGCAATTGCGTTTTCAACGTAGTTTTGAAGCCGGAATAGAACATCTTCACCGATGCGGCCTTCCGTCAGGCGGAAAAGCAGCCAGGAGCGATGAGCGAAGCCGGAAAGTATCTTGAGATTGACCGATAGCCCGTCTTCAAGCAGGCACTCGCGTGCAGCGCGAGCGAAGTAATCCTCTGCAATATCGTCGGTCTGGGCGATTCGCTCCATATCCTGCCTCAGGGTGCGCAGGATGGACGGGTTCATTTCTTTGAGGACAGGCAGAACCTCGTGCCTGATTCTGTTTCTTTTATATACAGTGTCGGCATTGGTGCGGTCTTCGCGCCAGGCGACAGCGTTTTCTTTTGCCCAAAGCTGGATTTCCTCGCGCGAGATTCCCAGCATAGGCCGCAGAATCCTCAGACCGTCGGCATTGGTGCTGTCCTCGGACATCCCCCTCATACCGCGGCTTCCGCAGCCCCGTATCATATTGAGAAGCAGGGTTTCGGCGTTGTCGTTGGCATTGTGGGCGACGGCAACTGCATCAAAGCCACGGGAGTCCGGCTCTGCGGGGTGGCAGAGCTGTGCGAACCAGGCGTAACGCAGTTCGCGTGCCGCCATTTCAATGCTGATGCCCTTTTCGCGGGCGTAGAGGGCTGTGTCGAAACGCCTGGTGAAGCATTCCATTCCGTGCTTTGCACACCAAGCGCGCACGAAAGCTTCGTCACCGTCTGACTCGTCACCGCGAAGGGCGAAATTGCAGTGAGCAACAGCAAATGTGGCCCCGGGAAACAGTTCCGGGGCCATATTTGCAAGATACATCGAATCGATGCCTCCGCTTATTGCAAGCAGAATGCGCATCTATACCGAATTATTTCTTCCAGTTGAAGTTATATGTGAAGTTGAATGAAAGGAACTCCTTCCATTGTGCTCCACGGGGAGAGGTCGTGCCGTCCTCAGCGATGATGACAACAAGGGGATCGTAGATCATCCAGGTCTTGAAGCTGAGCTTGATGAGCTTGCTGAGCTGCCAGTCGATGGCGTTGTCCCAGTTGACACGTACATAGGGCTCGTTGAGGTAGTCGGTGAAGGCAACGAGCTGGCTCTCGAACTTGAGGTTCTCGTTGATGACGAACTTGAGGTTGGCCTTTACCTGGGCACCGAACTGGAACAGGGCGCTCTTGTAGAACTTGCCGGCATCGCCTGTTGCGAGGGCTGCAAGGTATTCGAGGTCAGTAGCTTCGCAGCCGAGCTGCATACCATAGCTCTGGCGGAGAATGGGGTTGCTTACGAGGGTATAGCCACCGGTGAGAGGGGCGATGTTGATATCGAACCAGTTGGTGGGCACCCACAGGATACCGAGTGCGATGTTGGTGTAGGCAGGTGAGATGAAACCTGAGCTCAGGCCCTTGGCTTCCCACTTGCTGCCATTCTGAACATACTCGGCGGGAGTGTCGGTGAACTGGCTGCGGAAGTCGAACGAAGCGGTGTAGCTGAACTTGCTGTCAGCACCGGTCTTGTAAGCCCATTTGCTCTCAAGATAGATGCGGTCGTTGTTCTTCTGGAGAATGCCCTTCTTGTCTTCGGACGAAAGGAAACCGTAGTCGAGCTGGAGACGGTTGTTCCAGGTCATCAGGTCCTTTGCGTAGTTGGCACTTGCATCAACGTTGGCATTGAGGGTGGTGGTGTTGTAACCGCCGGCTGCCCAGTTGTTGAGGTTGGTCCAGTTGGCGCCGAGGCTTACGCCCAGAGCATCTGTCCAGTACTGGGGTTTTGCTGCGGGTTCGGCCTCTTCAGCGGCTGCCGAAAGCTCTTCGGCAGCGGCGATTGCTGCCTTCTCTGCGCCATCCTCCTGTGCGAATGCACAAAGTGAAAGCGCTGCAGCAGCGAGTGTAAGGAAAATCTTTTTCATTTTATTGTTGAATTGATATTTACGGTCGGGGTCGTGGCTAGTACGATATGGCGAATACAACGCGTCTGTGCGAAGGCTTGCCGGAGTAGATGTCGGTGCCTTCCTCTTCGCAGAGGCAACTGTCCACTGGGATGCAGCGGATGGTGGCTTTGGTCTCGTCCTTTATGGCCTGTTCGGTCTCGGCAGTGCCGTCCCAGTGGCACAGAAGGAAACCTCCCTTCTGGATTTCTTCCTTGAATTCCTCCCACGAGTCGCACTTGCGTATGCGGCTGTCGCGAAGAGCCAGGGCCTTGTTGTAGATGTTCTGCTGTATGTCGTCGAGAAGTGTGTGGATGTGGCTCTCCACGCCCTCGATGGGAAGTGTCTCTTTGGTGAGTGTGTCGCGGCGAGCCACCTCGATGGTGCCGGCAGCGAGGTCGCGTGCGCCCATGGCGAGGCGTACGGGCACGCCCTTGAGCTCCCACTCGGCGAATTTGAATCCTGGACGCAGGGTGTCGCGGTCGTCTATCTTAACGCTGTGGCCGAGAGATTCGAGCGAAGCCTTGATTTTTTCGAACCCGGCCAGAACGGCATTCCTCTCCTCTTCGGTGCGGTAGATGGGTACCATCACCACCTGGATGGGGGCAAGAGCCGGAGGCAGAACGAGTCCGTTGTCGTCGCCGTGAGCCATTATCAGCGCTCCCATAAGACGGGTGCTTACGCCCCAGGATGTTGCCCAGACATATTCCATTCCGCCTTCCTTGTTTGCGAACTGAACGTCGAAGCTCTTTGCGAAGTTCTGCCCGAGGAAGTGTGAGGTGCCTGCCTGCAGGGCCTTTCCGTCCTGCATCATGGCTTCGATGGTGAGGGTGTCGAGGGCGCCTGCGAAGCGCTCGTTGGGGCTCTTGTGCCCGACAATTACGGGCATTGCCATTGTCTCGCGGGCGAATTTGGCATAGACCTGAACCATCTCGTTTGCCTTGGCCTCGGCTTCGGCAGCCGTTGCATGGGCGGTGTGGCCTTCCTGCCAGAGGAATTCCGCCGTGCGCAGGAACGGCCTTGTGCGCATCTCCCAGCGGACAACGTTACACCACTGGTTGCACAGAATCGGAAGGTCTCTCCACGACTTGATCCAGTTCTTATAGACGCTCCAGATTATGGTCTCGGAGGTAGGGCGTACGATGAGTTCCTCTTCGAGTTTTGCGTCGGGGTCTACCACTACGCCCTTGCCGTCGGGGTCGTTCATAAGCCTGTGGTGTGTGACTACGGCACATTCCTTCGCGAACCCGGCTACGTGCTCGGCCTCGCGGCTGAAGAAACTCTTGGGGATGAACAGAGGGAAATATGCGTTCTGAACGCCGGTTTTCTTGAATTGCGCATCAAGCACGCTCTGCATCTTCTCCCAGATTGCATAGCCGTAAGGCTTGATGACCATACATCCGCGCACTGCGCTCTGTTCTGCGAGGACGGCCTTGACTACAAGGTCGTTGTACCACTGCGAATAGTTTTCGCTTCGTCCTGTTATCTCTTTTGCCATATCAAACTTTGGTATTGTTCCGGATAATTGCTAATATTGCAACCCCCGTGGAACGATTATTGCGGGGCAAAGATACGAATTTTTATTATAAGAGATACGGCTATGAAAATATGGGAAATTATGATTTCGGGCGTGGCGGTTCTCGGCCTCTGCGCTTCTTGCGGTTCCGCTTCCCAGTGGGCCGCCGACCAGCAGTTTCAGGACGGCATCTACTATAGGCCGGCCACTCGTGCCGAAGTTGTCTACGAGCCTCTTTCCGAGGCCGATTTCGCTTATCTCGCCGCTCAGAGGATAGCCGGGGGCGATACTTCGCTTGTCGTCATACAGGCCGAAGAAGTGAATGTTTACAATGGCTGGGGGTTCTGCAGTCCGTGGTACAGTTCGTGGTACGGCTATCCGTATTACCGCGGCTGGTACAGTCCCTGGTATAGCCCCTGGTACAGTTATTACTGGGGTTATGATCCTTTCTGGTACGGCTGCGGCTGGTACGACCCGTACTGGTACGACCCCTGGTTCTACCCCTATCATCACTATCACGGCTACTACGGCTACTACGGCGGCCTCGGTCCCGCATATCGCGGCAGCGGCTATGGCGTGTACGGTCCGCGCACTTCCAGCGCCAGCGCCGGAATCACCACAAGGGCTTCGGCTGCTTACGGCGTGACCCGCAGCGGTTCCAGCGTCTCCCGTGTCGGTTCGGGTTCGTCATACAGCCCCACGACCCGCGGCTCGGCCGTGACGCGTTCTGTGCCGGGCATCACCCGTTCGGCAGTCAGCGGCTCCTCGCCCGCTCGCGTCGCAGGCTCAGGCAACAGCGTGCAGAGCCGAAGCTCAACCCACGGCTCGTCGAGCGCGACCCGCAGCAGTTACAGCGGTTCGTCACGCAGCAGCTACAGCGGTTCATCGTCGTCTGGAGCCAGCCGCAGCAGCTACAGCGGCTCGTCACGCAGTTCCTATAGCGGCTCTTCTTCATCGGGAGTCAGCCGTGGCAGCTACGGCGGCTCGTCAAGTTCGAGCCACAGCAGCTATGGCGGTGGTTCTTCAAGTCACGGCAGCTATGGCGCGGGAGGCGGTTCGCACAGCGGTTCGGCCGGCGGACGCAGATAAATCATAAAAAACACGATAATATGAAAAAGATATATGCTCTAACGGCCTTTGCAGCCCTCGCTACGGCTTTGTGCGCCAGTGCTCAGACGGTGCAGGATGCAATCAATTTCGGCCAGACTGATTATATGGGTACTGCCTACAGCATGGGTATGGGCAACGCCGTTACCGCTCTTGGCGGAGATCTTGGTACAATCGGCATAAACCCCGCCGGTTCTGCAGTGGCGCTTTATTCGCAGTTTACAGTTACCCCGGGCATCAACATTGCCTCCGGTGCTGCGGCCTATGCTCCCGACGCATACTCCGGATTCGGCGACTTCAACCGTGTAGGCAAGACGCGGTTCGCCCTTCCGAATGCCGGTTTTTCATTCCGCTTCGATGATGAAAACCCCTACGACAAGTGCGTTGGAATCACCTTCGCCTTTGTCTGCAATACGGTGAACAACTATCTCAACCACTACAGCGGTTCGGGACAGCAGTTTGATATGGGCGTGAATCACAAGGCTTCCTCGAAATTCGCCGAGATGGCCTATTGGGCAACCGATGCCGGCCTCAAGGCAGAAGACATGGCCGGCAATTCAATGTACTCCAATCCCGACTACGGCTCATACTGGGATGTCATCATGGGCTACAATGCCGGTCTTATCCACGAAATTTCAGGCGCTCCCGGAACCTTTGCCGGCTGCACGGAGGTGGTTTCCGGCAGCGACCATTTCTTCCCTTCCTCTTCGGCCCTCGACCAGACAAGCGATGTCCTTCAGCACGGCCACCGGACCGAGATGATCTTCAATATGGGCTTCGATTTCGAGCACAAGTGGTATCTTGGCATCAACCTCGGCATTCCTTTCGGAACATACCGCAATGTCGAGACCCTTTACGAGTCGGCCAATCCGATCGATAACTTCCCGGTTCGTTTCGCGTATGAGGGAGGCGGGGTGGTCGACACCTATTTCAAGAGGGCGTCGTACCGTTACAGCTATACGTCGCAATTCAGCGGCATCAATGCCCAGGTGGGCTTCATCGGCCAGCCTGTTGCCGGCCTGCGCATAGGGGCTTCAATCAAGACCCCTACTGCACTGACTGTCAACGAGTACTGGTGGCACAGCGGAAAGGCCGAATATGCCAACGGCGATGTGATAGGAGCTTCGAGCGAGGATGGTGAATACAGTTACGAGCTTTCAACGCCCTGGCTGGTCAATGCCGGTGTGGCATATACGATTGGCAAGAGGGCCGTTGTAAGCGTCGATTACGAGATGCAGGATTACCACTCCATGAAATTCTCCGATATCGATTCATACTATTCCGGCGCCTTCTCTTACGTGAACGACCAGATAAAGTTCCTCTGCGGCGTATCGCACAATCTGCGCGCCGGAGCCGAGTTCCGTATCATCCCCGCACTCAGCGTCAGAGCAGGTTACAACCTCATTACCTGCCCCGAGAAGTATTTCGTGGACGAGTTCACTGAGCAGACCGCTTACTACAAAGACCTTACTATGGCATACAGCGGCGGTCTCGGCTTCCGCTCGAAGGGCAGTTTCTTTGCCGACCTGGCAGTGAAGATGACCCAGTATCCCGACAGCGTTTTCTCGCCATATATGGACTACGGTGAGTTCACCGCACCTGATATTTTCGTACGCCGCCAGTTGTGGAGCGCAGCGCTCACACTTGGCTGGAGATTCTAGAATTACCCCTGACAAAATGAAATTTACCGCCAAGCAGCTGGCCGATGTGCTGAAAGGTACCGTGGATGGAGATCCTCAGGCCGAGGCAACAACTTTTGCGAAGATTGAACACGGCAAACCGGGCACACTGTGCTTCTATGCCAACCCGAAATACGAAAAATACGTTTACACAAGCAAGTGCAGCATCTTGCTGGTGAACAACGATTTCGCCCCCAAGGCCGCCGTGGCTCCCACTATGGTGCGGGTCGAAAATGCCTACGAAGCCCTTGCCGAACTGCTCGACTATGTGGCAAAGCTGCGCCGCAGCTACAAACGCCATCGCGGCCGCTGCCGTATCGCCTGCAGCGCACGTCTCGGCCACAAGGTGTGGGTCGGCGATTATGTGACCATAGGAAAGAAGACTGTAATAGGCGACAGGACACGCATCTGCGACAATGTAACCATCGGCGATAATGTCACCATAGGCAGCAACTGCACCATCCATCCCGGCGCGAGGATATTCGCAGGAACAGTTATAGGCGACAGAACCATTCTTCACGCGGGCTGCGTGATAGGTGACGACGGTTTCGGCAATGCGCGTCAGGCCGACGGCTCGTGGAAGAAGATAGAGCACATGGGCAATGTCATCATAGGCTCCGACGTGGAGATAGGCTCGAATACTACAATCGACCGCGCGCCTATGGAGTCGACCGTCATCGGCAACGGCGCCCGTATCGACAACCTCTGCCTCATAGCTCATAATGTTCAGGTGGGTGAGAATACGGCCATGGCCGGAATGACCGGCATTGCCGGCTCGGCCATCATAGGCAAGAACTGCATATTCGGCGGCCAGTCCGGCGTGATCGGACACATCACCATCGCCGACAATACGACCCTCACGGCCTGCTCCGGCATCATCGGAAACGTGAAGACCGAGGGCCAGGTACTCAGCGGTTTCCCGGCAATTCCGCACACAACCTGGTTGCGTGCGTATGCAAAATTCAAGGCGAGCGGCAAAGAATAGTATTTTTTACTATCTTTGCGCTCCCTATGAAACAACAGACACTTTCCCGCAGCTATTCTTTCGAAGGCAAGGGCCTGCATACCGGCAAGCCTGTGCATATCGAAATATGTCCCGCACCCGATAACTTCGGGGTTCGTTTTCAGCGTACCGATCTGCCGGGCTCCGATTTAATCGAGGCCCTCGCTTCGAATGTGCGGCACACGCGCCGAAGCACCGAACTCTCGAACGGAAAGGCCAGCGTGCGTACCGTCGAGCACATACTTTCGGCTCTGACCGGTTTGGGAATAGACAATGCTCTCATTCGTACTGATTCGGCCGAAATGCCCATTCTTGACGGCAGTGCCAGGCCCTATGCCGAGGCGATTTCAACCGATGGACCGGCCGTTCAGCAGGAAGAACGTGTGTGGATAGAACTTGACCATGTGGTGGAGTTCCATAACGACAAGACAGGTTCGTGGGTGCGCATCGAGCCGGCCGAGAGCCTCAGCTACGAGTGCACGATCGACTTCAACTCGCGGGTTCTGGGCGTGCAGACCGCCAAGTGGAGCTATGGCGACGATTATGCTTCGCAGATAGCTCCCTGCCGCACGTTCTGCTTTTTTCACGAAATCGTAAAAATGGCTGCCCTCGGTCTGGTGAAGGGAGGAGACGTGGAGAATGCCATCGTCATAGTCGAGAAACCGGTGAAACCGGTACAGCTTGCGCGCATGGCGAAAGTTTTCCGTCAGCCTCTTTTGGATGTCACTGAAAAAGGCTATCTTAGCAATCTGGAACTCCGCTTCGAGGATGAGTGCAGCCGTCACAAGCTGCTCGACCTCATGGGCGACCTCAGGCTCTGCGGCGGTTTTCTCAAGGCTAAGATAAGCGCGTACAAACCTGGCCATAACATTAATACAAAAACTGCAAAACTGCTTTAGAATGGCAATCATTTCCCCTCTCGCCACGGTCCATCCCGGAGCGAAACTCGGCAAAGACGTAGAGATCGGTCCCTACGCTTTCATCGATGACAACGTCGAAATAGGTGACGGAACCAAGATTTATCCTCACGCCACCATATTCTCTTACGTTAAGATAGGCAAGGACTGCTCCGTATTCCCCGGAGCCGTTGTCGGTGCAATACCTCAGGATCTCAAGTTCGAAGGCGAGGTTACATACGTTGAAATCGGCGACCGCGTGAACATCCGCGAGTGTGCAACCATCAACCGTGGCACCAAGGCCAGCGGCAAAGGTGTTACACGCATCGGAAACGATACTCTCATAATGAGTTATGTGCACGTTGCGCACGATTGCTCAGTAGGCAACCACTGCATACTTGTAAGTTATGTGGGCATCGCAGGCGAAACCGATGTGGACGACTGGGCCATTCTCGGCGGCAGCACCGTGGTACATCAGTTCTCGCACATCGGAAAGCATGCAATGGTCGGTGGAGGAAGCAAGGTCAACAAGGATATCCCGCCCTACTCGCTCTGCGGCCGCGATCCTATCTGTTTTGCAGGAATCAATATCGTAGGCCTTCGCCGTCGCGGTTTCGAGTCGGACACCATACGTAACATCCGCGATATCTACGACACAATCTACCATCAGGGCAACAATGTCAGCGACGCCTGCGCCAAGGTGGCCGAAGGCTTCCCGGACAGCCCCGAGAAGGAAGAGATTCTTTCTTTCATTCGCAATTCGAAACGCGGTATTGTGCGCGCCAACGATTCCGGCGACGCAAAGGGAGCAATGGAATAGAGCGCCCTTGCCGTGCTTCTCAGCATAGCATATTGCCCTCCTGTAGAGTACTTCGCCCGTCTGGCGGAGTACTCTGCTCTGTTTCCGGGGCAGCCCGTCATGATCGAGGCATGCGAAAGCTACTGCAAGCAGAGCTACCGCAACCGCTGCCGCATTCTTACTTCGAACGGCGTTGAGGATCTCCGCGTGCCCATTGTACACGACGGCGCCAGGCTTATTACCGATATAAAAGTCAATTATGCTACGCCCTGGGTGCGGCAGAGCGAATATGCTATCGAGACGGCATACCTTTCGTCTCCTTTTTTCGAGTATTATCGCGACTCTTTCTTCGAAATACTGGATTCGGCTCCCGTTACCCTGTGGGAACTGGACATGGCTCTGACCCGCTATTTCTGCGCAAAGGTCGGGCTCGACGTCAATTTCGAGGCGACCTCCGACTTTCTGCCCGCCGCCCCTTGCGCCGGCCCGGCTGCGCTCGGTTCAGGCCCCACCGCCCCTTGCGCCGGCCCGGCTGCACTCGGTTCAGGTCCCGCTGCCCCTTGCGCTGGCCCGGCTGCGCTCGGTTCAGGTCCCGCCGCCCCTTGCGCCGGCCTGGCTGCGCTCGGTTCAGGCCCCGCCGCTGAAGCAGATGCCTTTTCCGGAGGCGATTTCCGCGAGTCCGTCCATCCCAAAAGACCATCGTCCTTCTGCCCCAGACCGTACTGGCAGGTGTTCCGCGAAAAATTCGGCTTTTCGGGCAACCTGTCGATTATGGACCTTCTTTTCAATGAAGGCCCCGAATCAATAACTTATCTGCGATAATAAGTACTCACCTTATTGCAGGCACTTTTCAATTATTTCGGGTATTAAAAATAATCCCCCCTTTTCGCTATGACCAAACTTTGCAACTATGCCGGAAGTCTTCAGTTTTTCGGGTTTTCTTTCTTTTTGTATAGTAGGGTGGCCGGATGGAAACCCTGCAGGCATAGATATTCGGTAATCGGAGGAGGAAGTATTTGACATCGGATACTCCTCCAAGTTGAGCCCTGAAGACTGCCAAAACCGTGACCAATCTGTAAAATAAATACGGGTTGGTCACGCCATCTTTTTGTAAGAATCTGATTATCAATAGAAAAGAAAATGCGGCCATGACCAACCTGTAAATAAAAAACGGGTTGGTCACGCTATCTTTTTGTAATGGTCTGATTATCAATGTGAAATAAAATACAACCTTGACCAATCTGTAAAATTAATACGGGTTGGTCATGCTACCTTTTTGTAAGAATCTGATTATCAATGGAGAAGAAAATGCGACCGTGACCAACCTGTAAATAAAAAACGGATTGGTCAATCTGTCTTTTCGGACAGGCCTTATCCGGTGAAGAAGACCAGCAGCAGCCGCAGGAACCGACACCGCCGCACCCAGTTCCGTATCTGGGCAACAAAAGCCCTCAAGGAATTTGTGCTGAAAGGATTCGTGAATCAGAAAGACTCTTCTACCAGAAGCTTACAGACATCTTCGCAGGTAAGCGTTTCCGCGATGACGTAGCCGATGCATAAAGAAAGCAGGGGATTGCCCTGCTATTCTTCTGTCCAGAGAGTATCGACTATGACCCGCAGTGGATTATCGGGAAAACTATGTGTTTGGTCTACTCACAGAGCGTTGTGCGTGCCGATGATGGCGGGGTGCCGAAGGCGCTGTCGAGACCCGATTTTGGATCACCAGCAAAACTATGTTTTGTTATACGATGCTTTGCCGGAGATGGCGGGATGCCGGAGCGCGGATAGCGTGGCGAGCGATTTTGAGCGACGCGCCTAAAGGTGAGCGTGAGACGGAAGGCCGGTTGCGCGACGCGC
>JAZLKT010000010.1:0-5358 GCA_045597785.1 Candidatus Cryptobacteroides sp. | reverse complement strand
CGCCGAACTTCTCGAAGTGCCGCGGCCCGGCCCCAAGGCTTACAAGCAGTGCGCGGGTTTTTTGCGCATCGCGGGAGCCACCAATCCGCTTGACAATTCGGCAGTGCATCCCGAATCGTACAAAGTTGTCGAGAAGATGGCCGCCGACCTTGGGGTGAGCGTTGCCTCGCTCGTGGGAAATGCGGAACTCTGCCGTAGTATTGACGTTAATCGGTATGTCAGTGCCGAGGTCGGCCTTCCCACGCTGAAAGACATTGTCGCCGCTATCGAGAAATCGGGCCGCGACCCTCGCGCCGAAGCTGTCGAATTCAGCTTTGACGACAGCGTGCGCTGCATAGAGGACCTCAAGGCCGGGATGGAACTCCCCGGAATCGTCACCAATATCACCGCATTCGGCGCATTTGTCGACATAGGCCTTCACGAGAACGGCCTGCTGCACGTCAGCCGTCTCGGCCCCCGCGGAACCGACCCTTCAAAAATCCTTCACCTGCATCAACGCCTGAAGGTCACCGTCCTTGACGTTGACCTCGAACGAAAGCGCATTTCGCTAGGGCTTTGCGACGGAAACTCTTGCGCAAAGACTCATTAAGTTTGGGAAAGCATAGAGACGGGGTGGCCTGTCTCTTATTTTTTTGCTCTAACTGACACCAATCGCCGGCAGTTAGAGCAAAAAATGGAACGAGGCGGGGATTCGTTAAGATTCCTTCGGGGTAAACTTCCTGAAGCGGAGCTTCAAGACGCCCCAGAAGGCTTCGCCGAATATGCTGCCGGACATCTTTGAGGTGCCCTGCTTGCGGTTGACGAAAATGACGGGTACTTCGCACACCTTGAAACCGAGCTTGAGGGCGGTGTATTTCATTTCTATCTGGAAGCCGTAGCCTTTCATACGGACGGCGTCGAGGTCGATGCTCTCGAGCACCCGGCGCGACCAGCAGACGAATCCCGCTGTACTGTCCATAATGCCTGAGCGGAGCACCATCCTAACGTAAACCGACGCGTAGTACGACATTATTATGCGGCCGATGGGCCAGTTTACGACGCTCACGCCGTCTTTGTAGCGCGAACCGATGGAGAAGTCCGCACCGTCCTTCTCGCAGGCTTCGAAAAGCCGGGGAAGGTCGGCGGGATCGTGCGAAAAGTCGGCGTCCATCTCGCAGATGTGCTCGAAACCGTGTTCGAGAGCCCATTTGAACCCTGTGATATAGGCCGTTCCAAGCCCGAGTTTGCCGCTTCGCTGCAGCAGATGCAGGCGGCCGGGAAATTCGCCCTGGAGCTCGCTCACCTTTGCGGCAGTGCCGTCGGGCGAGCCGTCATCTATGACCAGGATATTGAACTGCCCTTCGAGAGCGAAAACCGCGCGGCATATTGCCTCTATGTTCTCGATCTCGTTGTAGGTGGGGATGATTACAAGTCGTCTATTTTCTGCCATTTCCCTTTATTTGTGAGAGCATTTCCTTAACTGCCGCCTCGAGCTGGAGGTCTTCGCCCCTGAGAAGCGATTCGGGGGTGTTGTACACCAGGATGTCAGGTTCAACCTGGAGGTTCTCAAGAGGCCTGTCTTCGGCTATGCCCCAGGATGTGATTTCAGGTATGCCGAACACGAGGCTGTTGTCTATCTGGTATTCCCACCAAACGGCGGTCATTGTGCCGGGTACGGGGGCTCCGATAAGTTTGCCTATGCCGAGGGTCTTGTAAACATAGGGGAAGCCGCAGGCGTCGGAATAGTTGTCTTCGCCGATGAGCACGCAGCTGGGCTTGGTCCACTTGTTGTAAGGCTCGGTGCCGACGTAACGGCCGCGGGGGCGGAATTCTATGTATGCCTTGCCGTCAAGGAAGGTCGCCAGGTCGTCGTGCAGCCAGCCTCCTCCATTGTGGCGTGTATCCACTATCAGCGCCTCACAGCCGCGGTATTTGCCAAGAGCCCTGGAGTACACCTCGCGGAAGCTGTCGGAGTTCATCCCCTTGACATGAACGTAGCCAACCTTGCCACCGGACAATTTCTCGACAATGGCCTCACGCTGGCGCACCCAACGTTTGTAGAGTGCCTCGTTGTCGTTGGAACTTGCTTTGACAAGCACGCTGTCGCCGTTCTTGAATCCGACACGCACGAGGAGGCCGGCTTTCATCGAAAGGGCGTCGTACCAGGCAGTGTCTTCGGCTATTTCAACCCCGTCGATTGAGGTTATGATGTCTCCCGCTGCGAGGTCGGGATACTCGGCCGCAAGAGGGCTTCCGGGCAGAATCTCGGCTATCTTGAGGCCTTTGCCGCGGAAGGATGTCTCAAAGAGTACACCGAGATGGCCGGTATTGAGTTCGCTGCGGTAATAGTAGCGGGCTCCGGTATGCGAGGCGTTCAGTTCGCCGAGCATCTCGGAGAGAAGGTCCTTGAAGTCGAAGTTGTTGTTGATATGCGGCAGGAATGCGGCATAATTGTCGTGCAGGGCGCTCCATGAAAGGTTATGAAGGGCCTTGTCGTAGAAACGCTCCTCGACCTGCTTCCAGACATGCTCGAAAATGTAATTGCGTTCAGCGGCAGTGTAGAAGTCGAAGCTTCCGCTGAACGGAATGGAATCGGATTTGCCCGACGAGAGGTTGACTTTTGCAAGACCGCCGCCTGTCTGGACGTATGCGAATTTGAACTCCTTGTCTGTCAGGAGACGTCCGCCGGACACTTTAGTAATTGTTTTGGTGTCGCCATCCTTCAGGTCAAGGCAGCGGAGCGACATTACACCCTCGACTTTGTTGATGTAGTAGAGCTTGCTGCCGTCGGCACTCAGGCATGCGTCATATACCGTGCCCGAGAAGGATGTCAGCCTTTTAGTACGGTCTCTCAGAGAGCTGAAGTCCGGCTTGTATTTCTTTTCGGCCTTCAGCGAATCCTTCTGGCTCTTCTTGTCATCGGGCGCCATCAACTTTGCGAGAGCTTCGCCTTCCTTGTCTTTGTTGAAGGAATTCCAGAGTTTGGCATCGAAGAACATTACATAGATGTCGTCCTGGCTGCCCCAACTGCCGTGGCTGCGGTAGCCGGCCTTGTCCGAAAGCCATATCATAGCTTTTCCGTCCATGGCCCAGTGGAACGAACCGTCGGTGTAGCCGCTCTCGGTGAGGTTGGCCACACGACCGTTGTTCACATCGATTGCAGCAACGTCGCAATTGTGCCGTCCGCCTTCGGCCTCATAGGTGGTGAGGATGTATTTGCTGTCGGGGCTCCACTCGAATTCGAGGTCGCCGTCCTTGTAGGAGTAGTTGACGTCTTTGAGGAGGTACTCTTCCTTGCCGTCGGTCTTGCCGCCCTTGATGTCCTTGATTACAAGATCCTGTCTGTCACGAAGATAGGCGATGTGTTCGCCGTCGGGCGATACGGAGGGCTGGAAGCAGGTCTGGCCCTTGCGGGTGAGCCGCTCTTCCTTGAAGTCGAACGCGTAGGTGAAGAGTTTGTCCGATTCGTTGCGGAGCGAAGTCTGCCAGATGCCCCAGTGGCCGTCGCGCTCCGAGGCGTAGTAGAGCGTACGCCCGTCAGCGCTGAAACTCAGGCCCCGTTCCTGCTGGGGCGTGGCTGTGATGCGGCGCACGGTTCCGTGTTCGACAGATGTCACGAACACGTCTCCGTGTACGATTATCGCAACTTCCTTCCCGTCCGGGCTGACAGCGTAATCGTAGGTGCGTGAGCTGAGCGAACGGCGTACCGTCTCGCGCTCGGTCTCATCCTTGAACAGGCTGATGCGCACCTCGCGCGGTTCAAGCCCCGGCACGCAGGTGTACAGATGGCCGTTCCACGAAAAGCAGAGGATGCCGCTGCCGCTGATCGAGAGCCCGCGCACGGGATGGGTGGTGAAGTGCGTAATCTGCGTTTTCTGCTCGGGTGCGGCGAGCGAACTGCGCCAGACGTTCAGCGTTCCGTCTTCTTCGCTCAGGTAGAAGAACGACTTGCCGTCGGCGGCGAAAACGGGCTCGCGGTCTTCGCCTTCGAATGTGGTGAGTTTGGTGAATGTGCCTTTCTTGGGCGAATACGACCAGATATCCCTTGTCACCGAAGAGCGATGGTGCTTGCGCAGAGGGTCTTCGTAGCCTTTGTAATCTTCGTAGATGATGAGATCGGAATCGTTCACGGATAGGGCCTCCATATCTATGGACGTGACAAGCGAAATATCGCCGCCCTTGATGCTTACCGACCATATCTGATTGTCGCCGGGGAACCCGCCGTACGAGGGGTCCGCCTGAATGGATGCCTTGAACAGTACGCTGCCGTCTTTTTTGACCGCAAGGGGAGTCTCGGCTCCGTTATAGGTCGTCAGACGCTTCGGAACTCCGCCCTGTGCACTGCACAGAAAGATGTCGCGGCTGCCTTCGCGATATGAGCAGAATACCAGACTCTGGCCGTCGGGCGTCCAGAGAGGGGTGGAGTCGTATGCCTGATTGCTTGTAATCTGACGGGCCTGCCCGCCGTCGGCGCTTACGGTAAAGATGTCGCCCTGCCAGGCGAACGCGATGGTCTTGCCGTCGGGGGAGATGCTGCTGTTGCGTATCCATTGGGGTGAAACCTGGGCGAAAATGGACCCTGCAGCGAGAACTGTGAGAATTGTGCAAATCAGGCGTTTCATGCTAAAATTTAGTTTATCAATCTTACAAAGATAACCAAAAAATTAATTACCTTTGTCCGCTATGAAAACTATCCTTATCCGCCGTGTTCAGTTCAAGGAACGCATCGTCGACATCCTCATTTCGGGCAACCGCTTTTCAAATATCACACCTGCCGGAGAGGTCTCTTACGAGGCCGACGAGGTGATTGACGGCGAGGGCTATGCGATAGTCCCGCCGTTTTACAATATGCACACCCACGCGGCAATGACCCTGCTGCGCGGTTATGCCGACGATATGCCCCTGAAGACCTGGCTCGAAGACTACATCTGGCCCTACGAAGCCACGCTTACCCCCGAGGATATACGCAAGGGTACGGAGATAGCCATCAGGGAGATGATAAAGAGCGGAACGGTTTTCTTCTCGGATATGTACTTCGAGATTCCCGAAACGATAGATGTCGTCAACCGTATGGGCGTCCGCGCAGCGATAGGCGTTACCTTTATGGACAATCACGCCAAGGTCGTGCGCAACGAAAAGACGCGTTTCATAGAAGAGTGGAAGGACCCTTCGGGCGGAAGGATATGCCTCACCGCCGCGCCTCACGCCATATACACGGTCAGCGCCGAAGGCCTCAAGTACTCGTTCGGCCTTGCCCGCAAGCACGCTCTCAAGATACATATGCACCTGAGCGAAACGCTCGGCGAAGTAGAGCAGTGCATAGCGGAGCACGGAATGCGCCCGGTGCACTACCTCGATTCGCTCGGTCTGCTCGGGCCC
>JAZLKT010000009.1:0-17347 GCA_045597785.1 Candidatus Cryptobacteroides sp. | reverse complement strand
CACGTAAGCGGGAGGGGCCCACAAGCGGAGCGAAGTGGGAAGGATGGAGCGCGAAGCGCGGAAGGCCTCCGGCAAAACCGGTCTCCGCCAACCGGCGCTGTCGAGACCCGCTTTGCGAAGCGGGACGCGGGAGACGATGGGAGGGCCGAACGAGCGGAGCGAGTGAGTTCCGTCCGCCTTCAGTTGGAAGACAACGTAAGGATTAGTCCACTTCGCCTTCGCAGACGGCGGAGCCCCGGACGGAAGCGAGCCCCGGAGCGAAAAGGCTGACGACCTTGCATTCACCAAGGTGCGAAAGGATGCTGGCGGAATAGGCTTCGCCGGCAATTTCAAGGGTGTATTCCGTGGTGTGGAAGGGCTTGACGCCCACCAGGTCGGCAAAGGCTACGGCACAAAGAGCCGCTCCCGCAAGTAAACTCCCCGGAGCAAAGCCGGCTGGCGAAGCCGCATCTGCAAAGGAACTCCCCGGAACAAGACCGGCTGGCGAAGCCGCATCTGCAAAGGACCTCTCCGGAACAAGACCGGCTGGCGAAGCCGCATCTGCAAAGGAACTCTCCGGGACAAGACCGGCTGGCAAAGCCGCGAATGCGGCGGAATCAGTACGTACCGGTTCCTGGAAAGAGTGGCCCAAGGCATCTATGAAGCAGAAACGGAAATCGCAGATGTCCGACTTGTCGAGCACACCGATGCCGTCAACCCCGTGAACAAGGCAGAGCTCGTGCACGCTGCGCGCCTTGCGGAAGCGAGGGACCTCAACGTCGCGCCCGTCAACCAGAAGAAAGGAGCGGCCCTCCTCGGAATATCTGTACATCCGTATCATATTGAGCGCAAAGATAACAAGTTTGAGATTTTTTCTATCTTTGCGCGGAATTTAAAAGATATTTATGAATCATAGCAGAATAGCATTGCTTCTTGGCGCAGCCTGCCTGCTGGCAGCCTGCAACAGCGAGGCTCCGCGCTACCGCCTCACGATATCCGCAGCGGCGGAGAATCCTGCCGGCACGCCCGCAAAACCGGCAGCCATCAAGGATGCAAACAACAGCACCAATGCGGCAGCCGCCGACGGAGCCACAAAGACAGTACTCCAAGAAGACCTTTCGGTCTCTTTTACGAGCAGTGACAAAATAGCCGTTTTCAGCGAGAATGGCCTTGCCAACCCGTTCGACATTTCAAAACTGTATGAAGACGGAAGCGCCGACTTCACCGGATCTGTCGATTATCAGGCCGACAGCTACATCGCAATGTATCCATACCAGACCGGAAGCTCGGCTCTCATATCGACGGGAGAGGTCCTTGTAAAGATTCCTGCGGTTCAGACTGCCGTAGCCGGCAGTTTTGACCCGGCGGCAGCCATAAGTATAGGACGCACGGTAAACACCAACGGCAACATTCACTCGCTCGAGCTGAAAAATGTCTGCGCTCTGCTGAAGTTCTCGGTACCTGTCGGAGAGAGTTACTCCGTAGCTCAGCTGATAAGTGCAGATGAAGTCTATATGACCGGCGAGATGGTTTTCTTCGCGAATGAGAACCCGACGCTCACCTATATCCGGGACTACGAAAGCGTTGACGTGCAGCTTCGCGGCACAATCGAAGGCGGAAACTGGTACTACATAGCTGTCAGCCCCGTCACGTTCAACCACGGATTCGCCCTGCATCTGTACGAAAAAGAATCCGACGTGGAGAGCGGCAACTACGCAACCGTCAAAGGCACGACGGCAGAAGTTCAGCTCAAGCGCAGCGAGATACTGAATCTCGGCATAATAGGAGATGAGGCCGGCGCCGGGTTCGAGCCCGTTTCCGGTGAAACAATATTCGAATGGTAAGCGCTATGAAGACAAGACTGCTCATTTTCGCACTGATTCCGGCCCTTCTGCTGGCCGGATGCGCGGAGGAACCATTCACCGCGCCCGCACCCGAGCTTAGCGCGGAGGCGGAAAACGAAATCACCTTCCTTGTACAGCGCGAGCCCGACTGCGTTTCGCGCGCGGTACTCGGCAGCGACCTTGGAATCAGTTTCCAGGCCGGGGACAAGATTTCTATCTTCGATGCAGATGGCACAAACACCGAATTCAGCCAGTTCGGCAACATAGCCCAGGACGGTTCCACCGGGTTCCGCGGCCGCGTCAAAGTCATTGCCGGTTCGTATCTGGCCCTTTACCCTTATATGCCCGAAGTCGAAGTCGCAGATGGCGTGATAGGAACAATCGGAACAGAGGAAGTGCGGCGTCCGGTTTTCATTCCCAACGAGCAGAAGGCAGTGGCGGGCAGTTTCGACCCCAAGGCATTCATCAGCGTTGGCAAATCGGTAAAGACCGGGCAGAACACCCACAAACTTACGTTCCACGGAGCCTGCGCGCTCGTGAAATTCACCATCCCCGAAGAAGCGGGAGACTTCGTTTTCGAAAAAGCCGTGCTGAAAACCATCACTTCCGGGCTGCTTGCCGGAGGTATAGTGGTGAACCCGGACGGGACAAGCAGTTATAAAGGCCCGGGCAACGCAGAAATCACCATGACGGGAGCAATCAAGGCCGGTCAGAGTTACTACTTCTGTACCGACGTCCGTACCGTCGAGGGCCTGAGCCTGGCGCTGTACCACTATTCGACCGATGAAACTCCCGTCGTTGTAATGGCAACCGAGGCAACGCGCGAAGTGGAACTTGTAAGGAACACCGTGCTCGACCTCGGCGAAATCGACATTGACACGCTTCCCGAAAAGACCGGCCCCTGGCACGGAAGCGGCACCGCGGCAGACCCTTACCAGATAAGCACGCTTGACGACCTGAAACTCTTCCTGGACCGTCTGAGCAATGACTCCAGTTACAGAGGCCTCTGCTACAGGCTTTCGGACGACATCGACTGTCAGGGCGACACTCTGCAGGCGCACAACTCCCGGCCCGAATTCTGCGGAACCCTCGATGGTAACGGCCACTGCATAAGCGATTATCAGCTCACAAAATACTATGAGAACGGTACGCAGAATGACTATTACTTCTTCTCTCTGATATACCGTGCCTATGGAGCCACATTCAAGAACCTTGTGCTCCGCCCTGCCGATTATATGTATTTCAAGTGGTGGAGCTACAGTCGTATGAGTTTTCTTGCGGCCATTTCCGATGTTCACGAATCGGGGCGGGCCACGACTTACGACAACTGCAGTATCGAAGGTGACATCCGCATCGGACTGGCTCCGGCATCATGGGCACAACTCATGTTTGGAGGACTAACAGCCAGGAATGAATCGAATAATCTTGTTCTGAAGAACTGCGTCAACAATGCGCACATTACATTCGTCGAATACCGCGAAGAGGAAGAAGAGGAATGGCCTAATAACTTTTATGATGACTATATGGTCTACTTCCATCAGGGAGTTTTCTGTCATATCGGAGGGTTTATCGGAACTATGTATTGCGGCGGAAAGGCATCGACAACCACAATCGACCGCTGCCGTAACAACGGCAACATTACATTCTCGGTCGACGATGCCGATGGCAGCGTCATCAGCATCGGTGGTTTTATCGGAAAGGGTGATTACGCCTTCATCTACCCAAGCACCATTTTCGTAACCAATTGCGTGAATGCCGGAGACATATCCATCTGGCAGGGCCAGAACGGCAGCTCGTCATATGCATCCGGATTCGTCGGATACGACCAGATCAACGGCAAGGACGAAATCGGAGCCGGGCACTCCTATCCCGAATATTCGACCGTTCCCGAGCCGCATTTCTACAACAACCTCAACAAGGGCGACATCACCGCTCGTGGCACCGATACGCACGTGGCGGGATTCGAGTTCCACGACAAAAAGTACTCCGACACCTACTTCGCAATCTGTGTCAACACCGGCAAGATAAGCGCTGCCAATCTGGACGGCAGCACCCCTTGCAAGGCCGCAATCTCAGGCGGTTGTGGCGAATGCCGCTGGTGCTGGTGGCTCGAGGCTGACCGCGAACATCCCACCCTGTCCTGCACGGTCGGCGGTTCGGCAACCAACTGCTACTGCTATCCGACCATTGGTCAGGATACTCCCAACAACAGAAGACTGGGTATCGGCGAAGGGGGCAAGCAGGACATAGTCCTCGACCAGAACAACTCGCACTGGACGCACCAGCAGTGGCTTGACAGAACAGTCCCCTGGACCGGCACCAGCAAGGCTGACGGTTCAGTCAACGGATTGGATCTTGACTTCTAGACTGAAGCCCCGCCGGACGGACGGGGCTTCATCTTTTACGAACCGCGGGGCACATCCCTTCGCGCCCTTTTCTTTCAAGACTTCCGGGCCTGAGTTTCCCTTCCGGCCCTTCGCACAAGCAGCCACAGGATGAGGCCGTCGAGCACGAGCGAGCCAAGCGCAAGCCAGGGGACGGAGGCGACGGGCATACGGAAGCCTATCTTGTCGATGCAGATATAGGTCACGCACACGGCCGTCATGAATGCAGCCGGGATGGCGGTCATAATCACTCCACTACGCTTGCCCTTCTGCAGGAAGTACTCCACCGTTGTCCACAGTACGAAGCAGGCCAGGGTCTGGTTTGCGAAGCCGAAATATCGCCAGATGATATTGAATCCGTTCTCGTCGGCAATGCTGAACCAGAGCAGAAGCGAAGCGGCCACAAACAGCGGCACGGCAACAAGGAGCCTTTTCCTGTAGCCCGACTGGTCCAGATGCAGGAAGTCGGAGATGATGAGCCTGGCGCTTCGAAAGGCCGTATCGCCGCTGGTGATTGGCGCGGCAACGACTCCGAGCACGGCCAGAATGCCTCCGAGCACCCCGAGCCAGGCGCGAGAAACGCTGGTCACCACCTCGGGAGCCTGCGAGCCCGCGGCACCTACCGCAGCCTGTCCCCCGTCAAAGAAGAAGTAGGACGACACCGCCGCCCAGATGAGGGCCACGATGCCTTCGGTTATCATCGCACCGTAGAATATGGGGCGGCCCATCGACTCGTTCTTCACGCAGCGCGCCATTATCGGGCTCTGAGTGGCGTGGAAGCCGCTTATCGCACCACAAGCCACCGTGATGAACAGGCACGGGAATATGGGCTGACCCTTGACTCCGACCCCCGGCCCGCGGTTGGCAAGCCCGTCCCACAGTTCCGGAATCGAAGGCCATTTTGCAAAGAGGCAGACGCACAGCCCCGCTGCCATAAACAGCAGCGCGGCGGCAAAGATGGGGTAAATACGCCCTATCACCTTATCGACAGGCAGCAGCGTGGCGACAATATAATATGCGAAGATGACGAGCACCCAGGCCATGGTGGAAGCCTTGGCGCTTCCGGCAAAACCGGCTATGTCGCCAAGGATAAGGGCCGGGCTGTAAACGAACACCGTTCCCACAAGCAGCAGGAGCACGAGCGAGAACACCAGCATCACCCGGCGGGGGATGGGGCCGAGGTAATGTCCGACCAGATTCGGGACTCCGAGTCCGCCGCTTCGGATCGAAAGCATTCCGCACAGATAATCGTGCACCGCTCCTGCGAATATGCTTCCGAACACTATCCACAGATAACAGGACGGTCCGAACTTGGCGCCCATTATCGCTCCGAAAATGGGCCCCGTCCCGGCAATGTTCAGGAACTGGACCATATACACCTTCCACGAAGGCATAGGCACGAAATCGACACCGTCGGCCTTGGCCACGGCGGGAGTGGGACGCGCAGGGTCGGGGCCGAAAATGCGGTCAACCACCTTTCCGTATACGAAATACCCCACAACAAGGGCGACAAGACATATGATGAATGAAAACATATCCCGAGCTTTTGAAGTCAGCGCCGACAAAGTTAGCAAAGGTTGGCAAATGTTTGGTATATTTGCCACTGCTTATGTTTGATAAAACTACATATATCCTGCGGCGCCGCGCTCTTCTTGAAGCGATGAAGGGCGAAAAGGGCATAGCCGTGTTCTTCGGAAACACGGAATCGCCCGCCCAGTACGCCGACAACTGCTACAAATGGCGCCAGGACAGCACCTGGCTCTATTATTTTGGTCTGGACGAGCCGCGACTCGCCGCCACCATCGACCTCGAATCGGGCGAAGAAACGCTCTATGGCGACGACTGCTCGCTGGACGACATCATCTGGAACGGCCCGACACCTTCGACCGCCGACCTTGCCGCCCTGGCCGGAATCGCCAAAAGCGCCCCATACGATGCTGTCGGCCCCGACACCCGCGGGCGGAAGTTGCACTTTGTACCCGCATCGCGCCCCGACACCGCGCTTCGCATTTCCGCTCTTACAGGGCTCGATCCGGCCTCAATACTGCATCGGGACAAGAACGGCGCTCCGGCCGCCTCGCTCCCTCTGGTAAAGGCGATAGTCGCGCAGAGGCTCATAAAGAGCGACGAGGAAATCACCCTTCTCGACGAGGCTTGCGTTCTCGGGCAGCAGATGCATACCATCGCACGCAAGGGCGTGAAGACCGGCACCATCGAGCAGCAGATTGTTGGAGATATGGAAGGCTTCGCCCTGGCCAAGGGCTGGGGCGTCTCGTTCCCCACCATCCTCACCCAGCACGGCGAAATCTTCCACTGTCACAGCCACGCCCAGGCCATCGAGCCCGGCAAACTGGTGCTCATCGACGCGGGTCTGGAATCGAACGAACACTACGCCTCCGATTTCACCCGCACATACCCGGCCAGCGGCAAGTACACGCAGAAGCAGAGGGATATCTGCCAGCTCGTGTGCGACTGCAACAATCTGGCCTTCAGCCTTACCGCTCCGGGCGTAGCCTACCGGGACGTGCACATCGCCACGGTAACGCATATGCTCTCCGGCCTCAAGGCACTCGGCTTGGTGTGCGGAGACCCTGCCGAAATGGCGGCAGAAGGCTTCGGAGGCCTGTTCATGCCTCACGGCCTCGGCCACAACATGGGCCTTGACGTGCACGACTGCGAAGACCTTGGCGAGAACATCCTCGGCTACGACGACGACCAGGTCCGCAGCCCTCAGCTCGGACTCGGCAGCCTGCGCATGGCGCGCCGTCTCAAACCGGGCAATGTAATTACCGATGAACCGGGAATCTACTTCATACCGGCGCTCATCGAACAGTGGAAGGCCTCCGGGACAGGGCTCGGGCAGATATGCTACGACAAACTTGAATCTTATTACGACTTCGGCGGAGTACGCATCGAGGACGATGTCCTTGTGACTGAAACCGGTGCCCGCAGGCTTGGCGGAGAAAGGCTTCCGGCCAGCCCCGACGAAATAGAAAACGCAATGTCAAAAGAATAACATGGGACTATTGGATGGAAAAGTCGCCCTCATAACGGGCGCGGCAAGAGGAATAGGCAAGGCTATCGCCCTGCGTTTCGCGCAGGAAGGTGCCGATATCGCCTTTACCGACCTGGCAATCAATGAAACGGCTCAGCAGACCATCGCCGAACTCGAATCTTTCGGGCACAAGGTGAAGGCCTACGCCTCGAACGCGGCCAATTTCGAAGAATCGCACCGCGTCGTGGACGAGGTGATGCAGGACTTCGGCCGCATCGACATACTCGTCAACAACGCAGGAATCACGAAGGACGGCCTCCTGATGCGCATGGACGAGGCCCAGTGGGACGCGGTTATCAACGTCAATCTCAAGTCGGCCTTCAACTTCACGCACGCTGTGACTCCGGTAATGGCACGCCAGAGGGGCGGAAGCATCATCTCGATGGCATCGGTTGTGGGCGTGGCCGGCAATGCGGGCCAGTGCAACTACTCGGCCTCGAAGGCGGGGATGATTGCCCTGAGCAAGTCCATCGCCAAGGAAATGGGCTCGCGCGGGATAAGGGCGAACTGCATCGCTCCCGGATTCATCATCACCGACATGACCGCGCAGATGAGCGAAGAGACGCGCAAGGAATGGGAAAAGAGCATCCCTCTGCGCCGCGGAGGCACACCCGACGAGGTGGCCAAGGTGGCTTTGTTCCTCGCCAGCGACCTCTCGTCGTATGTCAGCGGACAAGTCATCCATTGCTGCGGCGGAATGTCGTATTAGGCAATGGGACGGAGCCTGCTTGAACTTGATTTGACTTCATATCTTCGGTCTGCCGCCGACCTGGCGCTGCCGAGGGTGTGCGTAGTATGCGGAAGGACGCTGAACCAGGGAGAGAGGCACATTTGCCTTTGCTGCGAGGCAGACCTTCCGCTTACGCATTTCTCCCGCTTCGACCACAACCCTATGGCCATCGCCTACAACGCAGCCATTGCCACAGCGGTCGGTTGGGAGCCGTTCCAATACGCCACGGCCCTTTTCCACTACGAAGGCGATTACTCGCGAATCAGCCGGGAACTCAAATACCGCCGCAACTTCGGGGCCGGCCGGTATTTCGCGCACTTGCTCGGGCGGGAGATTGCCGCCTCTCCCCTGTTTGACGATGTTGACATAGTGACCTGTGTACCGCTGCATTTCACAAGACGCACCCGGCGCGGCTACAATCAGGCGGAGGTCATCGCAAGGGAACTGTGGAAAGTGATAGCCCGCAAGGATTCCGGCTTGCCAGATGCGAAGGACGGCCGGATGCAGAGCGGAAATGGCGAAGCACAGGACAGCGGGAAAGGGATTCTGTTCGAACCGCAGCTGATGGCGAGGGTGCGCAGGACAGCCTCGCAGGCCCGGCTGTCATCCAACGGCGAGAGAGCCGGCAACGTGCGCGGCGCCTTTGCCATACGCCCGGCCATCCTCGAACGGGCGGAAAAGAGTATGTGCCGCAGCGTGCGGCACATACTCATAATCGATGACGTTTTCACGACCGGCAGCACCCTCGCCGCCTGTCACGACGCCCTTCGCAAGGAACTTGGCCCCGAGGTGAGGCTCTCGGTCGCCACTCTGGCCTACGCGGGCGTGGAAAGCCCTATTTAAGCTTCTTCCAATAAACCTTTTCGCCTATCCCAAGAACGGTGCCTTTCAGCATCAGGGAGCCGTCGGGTGTGAAGCAGATGGTTACATTGGCCTTGATTCCACGGTTGGGATCGTAAACTTTGGCTCCGTCCCACACCTTCTTCTCGGCGTTATACTTGAGGCCGTCGATGATTACCATAGTCTCGGTCTTCCGGCCACGGAGCGATTTGTCAGGATTGTGTACGTCCAGCCAGGGCTCACCAGTCTTGGGGTCGATAGGCTGCTCGAGCCAGAATGTCTGACAACGGTATGTACCGTCGGCGTTCTTGGTGAAACGGCATTTCGCATCATTGCCCGGATCGGGAATCAGGTACTCGCCCAGTATGGAATCGGGGTTGTCGTTGAGTTTGTTCTGTGCGGCGGCGGGCACCAGGAGTGCAAGGGCGGCAAGAAACATGACTATTCTTTTCATAACTTCTAATATGAAATTTGATTTGGCTCGGTGGGAATAATGAGTGCGGCGATGAGATATGCGAGAAGACCGCCACCGGCGAAGAAAATTGTAATTATCCAGATAAGGCGGATGATTGTCACGTCAATGTCGAAGTATTCGGCGAGACCGCCGCATACACCAGCTATCTTCTTGTTGCTGCTGGAACGGTAAAGTTTTTTTGCCATTTTTTCTATTCTGTTGGTTTATTTTCAATGTTTTAGCGATACTCTACCGTCTCTTCCAAGGGGCGGTACGACGAATGCCTGTCGGAAGGCTGTGCGTCGGGTGCGGCATAGCCGAACGGCATCAGGAGGATAGGGTGGATATTTGCTGGGAGTTCAAGTTCGGCGACAAGCTTTTCGCGGTCGAAATAGCCCACTGCGCAGGTTCCTATTCCCAGATTGGCCGCTTCAAGCATCATGTGCGTGAGCACTATTGTGACGTCTATGTCGCCATAGTTGTCTCCTTCGCCGCGAGCGGCCACGCGAGCGTCGTCATAGCAGAACACGAAGCACTGCGGAGCACCGTAGAGGCAGGGAGAGAGGGTGTTCAGCTTTGCTATCACCTCTGGCGTGCGGACTACATATATCTTCTGCGGCTGCGAGTTGATGGCAGTGGGAGCCACCTGGCCGGCGCGGAGAATTTTGTCTATAGCGGCCTGGTCCACCGGAGTGGCGGCGAAACTGCGCACCGAGTAACGGTCGGTTGCGAGCTGGAGGAAATCTTTGTTCATTTTCTTGGGATTTGAGTTGCAGCCGGTGATGCAGAGCAGAGCCGCAAAAGTAAGGAGGATAAAGCGTTTCATCGTGTAAAAATATCAAACTTTTCGGCCCTTAGCAATAGCGACACAGATTTTTCAGTATATTCGCACCGTTTTTCACGTTATGAAACCTTTATTCTACAGCGACTATCTCGAGGGTGCACACCCTTCAATCATAAAGGCTCTCGCCGATACCAACTTCGAGCAGACTCCCGGCTACGGCGAAGACGCTCATTGCGCACACGCCGCCGACCTTATCCGCAAGGCATGCAATCTGCCCGGAGCCGATGTCCACTTCCTGGTGGGAGGCACCCAGACCAATGCCACCGTCATCTCGTCGATTCTCAAGCCCTGGCAGGGCGTTCTCTGCTCCGACTGCGGGCATATTGGCGTCCACGAGACCGGCGCCATCGAGCACGGCGGGCACAAGGTGCTGCCATTGACTTCGAAGGACGGCAAGATCAGCGCCGCCCAGATTGCCCGTGCGCTGAACCTGCATTACAGCGACCCGTCGAGCGTGCATACGGTGCAGCCCGGGATGGTGTATCTGTCCTTTTCCACCGAACTCGGCACTCTGTACACCAAGAAAGAACTGCTTGCAATCGCGGAGGTCTGCCATAATGCCGGCATTCCTCTCTACATAGACGGAGCAAGGCTCGGATATGCTTTGGCAAGTCCGGCATGCGACATGACCCTCCCCGAGTTTGCGGCCATTCCCGACATATTCTATATCGGAGGCACGAAGCAGGGAGCACTCTTCGGAGAGGTGGTAGTATTCAGCGCTCCTGCTTTGGGCAAAGATTTCCGCTATGCCATCAAGCAGAACGGAGGTATGCTCGCGAAGGGACGCCTGCTTGGCATCCAGTTCGAGACGCTGTTCGCGCAGAGCGAGGATGCTCCCGAGCCGCTGTATCTGACCATAGCACGCGGAGCCGATGCCCGGGCCGCGAAGATAAAGGACGCAGCCATCGCAGCGGGAATCGAGTTGTTCGGTGACAGCCCCACCAATCAGGTTTTCCTTATCGCCGACAAGGCCCTTGAAGAAAGAATCGACGCCGTAGCCGGTTACGAATTCTGGCAGGAATACGACGCCACGCACAACGTAATCCGCCTCTGCACCAGCTGGGCCACCACCGACGACGCTGTCGCAGCGCTCATTTCGGCATTCTAGGGCCCGGAACAGGCACGATTCGCTGACACTCCGCCCCTCGGTGACATTCCCTGCACCCCGGGCTGCCGTCTCACGCTCGTCTTAAGGTGCTTTGCTCAAAATCGCTCGCCGTTGGTCATAAGCGAGCGGAGTTCTCGAGAAGGGCAAATCAACCGGGGCTTTCACTCCGCAGGAGTGATGACAGCAACGTAACCGCCGCCGGGAGCGAGATGGGCGGTCAGATGACGGCCGGTTCCCAGGCTCTCATCGACGCGCTTGTAATCGCGGGCCACCTTGGCGGCATTCACACCGTCACGCCAGATTGTAACATTGTAGTTGCCAGCCGGAAGGAAACTCAGGTCGAGTTCCACGTCACGCGCATCCCAGCCACCCAGAACACCGACATACCAATCATCACCGCTGCGGCGCGCAACTGCGATGAACTCCGAAACCTTGCCGTCAAGCGCGATTGTCTCGTCCCAAACTTCGGGGACGGAAGCGATGAACTGCGTGCATTCAGGCTCGGCCAGATAGTTCGAAGGATTGTCGCAGAGCATATTGAGCGGAGAAGAGAAGACCACGTATTCGGCAAGCTGATGGCAGCGGGTTCCCTGGCTCATGGCCTCAGTATATACGGCGCGGTAGTTGTCCTTGTTGGCATTGCGCATGGCACCCTGGGTATAGTCGGCCTGGCCGGCGAAGAAGCGGATGAAAGGAATCTGCACGTCGTAGGTGACCTGATCGGCATCCTTGTTCCACTTCAGATTCTCCATTCCGCAGACTCCCTCATAGTTGATGACATTGGGATATGTGCGGCTGAGACCGGTCGGCTTGTATGTCCCGTGGAAGTCGATCATAAGACCGTACTTTGCGGCGATGGCCGCCGTCTGGCGGTGGAACTCGACAGTGGGCTGATCGCACGCGTCCATGAAATCAACCTTGAAACCCTTGACTCCCATCGCGGAATAAACCTGGCAGGCCTTTTCGATATCCCTCTGGAAAGGACCGTATCCGGCCCACAGGATAATGCCGACATTGCGCTCGCGGCCATAGGCAATAAGCCCCTCGAGATCGATTTCGGGAACGATATGGAACAGGTCTTCGAAACCGATCGACCACCCTTCGTCCATAATTACGTATTCGATGCCGTACTTGGAGGCAAAATCGATATAATACTTATATGTGTCGTTGTTGACACCCGACTCGAAATCCACACCGTAAATGTTCCAGGTATTCCACCAGTCCCAGGCCACCTTGCCGGGCTTGACCCAGCTGTAATCAACGCCAGGGTCGGAAGGTGATGCCAGCAGATAGACAAGGTCGTTGTCGGTCATTTCCCAGTCGTTCCTGGATATGCCGATAAGACGCCATGGGAAACTGCAGCCGGCCTCGCAGCGGGCTATATAGTCAGCTGTTGAGGTCACCCACAGTGAGCGTCCGTCGCCACGGGGTTCCTTCCCGGTGGGATATTTCGGGAAATAGCCTTCGAGCACATCGTCGCGGTCGCCGTTGTAAAGGAACATGCCCGGATATGCGAGCAGATCGGCTTCGCTGATGCACATCTTCACGCCGTCCCCGGCCTCGGCCATCAAGGGAAGGAATGCCAGATGGGTGGTATCCCAGTCGGCTACTTTCTGATATTTGTAATAGTTCTCGAACGAATTGTGCAGCTGTCCATCGAACTCTCCCTGATCGTTCTGGCACACGTAGGGCACATAGGCGCTGGTGCCGGGGGCAAATGCATACTGAACCTTTTCTCCGAGCACCTCGAAGCCGGTCTTCGACAGGCTGATGAAGCGATATGCAACGCCGTTGTCGTAAGCGCGGAACTGCACTTTGAAGGTCTTATACACCAGTTCGAGCTGATTGTAGCGCTCGAGAACTTCCTTCTTGCGGTAGAACCGGGCATCGAGCACGCGGTCAGCACGGCTGCGGACTGCCTTCTGCGGTTTCGAACCGCCGCCGTAAACACTCCCGTCGGAAAGAGTCATCGAGAGAGCGGAGGGCAGAAGGATGGTCTTTCCGTCAAGGACTACACTGTAGGTGATTTCGGGAGCCGTCTCGATTTTAACCTTCAGGGTTCCGTCGGGCGAAGCCAGTTCGTATTTCGCGGAACGGGAGGATGAAGCGGCAGCCGCAGGGGTTGCGGCAAGAGCCAGGGAAACGACGCTTGCGGCAAGCGCAAGAGCATGGAATTTTAAAATCTTTTTCATATCAAATGGGCGCATTATATCATTATATTAACAATCCAGATTGCATTTTATACCGTAAATATCGTAAAAAAGCTCATTCATTTTTATATAACTTTGCACGTCTGAACAAATATCACAAAAAATGGAAAAGATACTGTCATTCATCCTGTGCGCGTCGATTGTATTTTCCGCCGCAGCTACAAATTCCGATTGCCCCGCAGCAACGGGCAGCGAAGAAGCTGCCGCCATCACCGTTGCCGAGCCCGTTCTGGGCCTGGACCTGAGGGTCGTCACCTGCAACGTGCGCTATATGGGCGCCAATGACGGCATCAACAGCTGGGACTTCCGCAAAGCGCGCCTTGCCGGCGTTCTCAAAGGGCTCGAGGCCGATGTAATAGGCACTCAGGAAGCATACAACAGGCAGAAACTCTACATCAAGCGCCATCTCAAAGGCTACAAGGTAGTGGGCGTAGGACGCGAAGACGGCCGCAGGAAGGGCGAGCACTCTGCCATATTCTATAACAAAAAACGTTTCAAGGCTCTCGATTGCGGCAATTTCTGGCTCAGCGAGACACCGGACATTCCCTCACTGGGATGGGACGCCGCCTGCATACGAATAGCCACCTGGGCCTTCCTCGAAGAGAAGGCAACGGGCAAGAAGTTCTTCTTTGTCAACACTCACCTCGACCACGTAGGCATCACAGCCCGTCACGAAGGCGTGAGCCTGCTATGCAGCAAGGCCCGCGAAATCGGCGGCGGCTGCCCGATGGTCATAACCGGCGACTTCAACATCTACAACGATTCCGAAGAGATAACCCGCATAGAGGAACTCGGCCTGACTCACGTCTATGACATCGCCACCGAAAAGAAGACGCAGAAGTGCAGCTGGCACGGCTACGAGGATATGGACGAGCACGTGCTGAACGCCAACAGGAGCAACGGGCGCGACATACCCGCTCCGCAGATAATAGACTACATCTTCATCAACGAAGGCTCCTGCTCATACTACGAGATTATGCCTCCGAAGGCCGCTGACGGTGGATTCGTTTCGGACCACTGCCCCGTTTTCGCCGACGTTACACTGTAGGTCGGACGCCAGCACGAAGGCTCGAAAAAAAGCGTGGGGCTAGAGGTAATCCTTCAGCCTCACGCGAAGTTTTGCAAGGACTTTCTGTATGATGGATGTTACGTTCCGGACGATACGGCCATCGCATTGCCCGGCAGTTCCCGCATGGATTCGGCGGCCGGAGCATCGGTCGGCACCTCGTGCGCGGATTTGGCAGCCGAAGCATTGCCCGGCACCTCGAGAACTGATTTGGCAGCCGGTGCATTACCCATCACATCGTGCACGAATTTGGCCTCCCCCGCGTTGTCCGGCATCTCCCGCGGGACGGATTCTTCAAGGACAATTCTGGATCTGGGCGATATCGATGCAACCTGCGAAGTGTCGGTTAACGGCAGCGAGCCGCAGGTCCTGCTTTGCAGCCCGTATCGCCTGGACATCACCCCGCTGCTGCGAAGCGGCGAAAACCGAATCGACGTGCTGGTGTACAGCAGCCTGGCCAACCACTACAGCACCATCCCCTCGCCCTACCGCGGCACGCCCCGCGCCGGCCTCATCGGACCCGTCACCCTGCGGTTCGAGTAGTAATTCCACCCGTTATTCCGAATTTTATTGTAGGTGCCGTTCCCGGAAGCATGCCTTATTTTTGGCCACGGCGCAACTCCAGAAAGGCAACGTTATTCTTTGTCGCAGCTCAGTTTCCAGTAATATATCGCGGTTATCCCTATTCGCGGCGCAGTTCCCAGAACGCGGCGATTAGTCTTCCCTGCGGCGCAGTTTACAGAATGCGGCGCTTAATCTTCCCCGCGGCGCAGTTCCCAGAAGGCCACGGCGGCGGCAGCGGCTACATTGAGCGAATCGACTCCGTGCTGCATAGGGATGCGCACGACATAATCTGCCGCAGAGATAGTTTCGCGTGAAAGGCCGTCGCCCTCCGTGCCAAGCACCAGTGCCAGGCGATCGACACTTTTCAGAACCGGATTGTCAAGCGAGATGCTCTGGTCGGTCAGGGCCATCGCCGCTGTCTTAAACCCATAATCGTGAAGCGAACTGACCGGACCGTCAAGCCAGGTCCACGGCACTTGGAACACTGTACCCATGGACACGCGCACCGCACGGCGGTTCAGCGGGCTGCAAGTAGTACGGGTGAGAAGGACGGCATCCACCCCAAGCGCGACCGCCGAGCGGAAGATGGCTCCGATATTGGTCGTATTCGTAACGCTGTCTATCACAACGACGCGGCGGGCATTCTTCAGCACCTCTCCGACAGACGGAAGCACGGGCCGGTGCATCGCGCAGATGACACAGCGTTTCATCTGGAACCCGGTCAGGTCCTTGAGGAGTTCGTGAGGTCCCAGATAGATGGGGATATCCCCCACGCGCTCCACCACTTGCGCCGCGATTCCGTCAAGGTTCTTTTCTTCCGTAATCAGCGCATACGGCTCATATCCGCAGTCGAGCGCCACGTTTATCACCTTCCCGCTTTCGGCAATGAAAAGGTCCTCGGCCACCAGGCGCCTGTCGCACAGCTCCGCCTCCGTGAGTTTCGAGAATATCTCCACCCGCGGGTCGGAAAGCGATGTGATGTGGATGACGGGCATATCGGGATTCGCATCGCGAAGTTAGTAATTTTCGGGGAATCACCTCTCCGCAAAGCCGAAGTTGCAATTTTGCACGAAATCACCTCTCCGCAAAGCCGAAGTTGGCAATTTTGCACGGAATCACTTCTCTGCAAAGCCGAAGTTGGCAATTTTAGGGAGATTGCTTCGTAGCAAAGTCGGATTCTAAAAGAAATTTGTCTACTTTTGTCTGACTCCGCAACAAATGGCGGACAACTTGAACTATGAACAACTCTATCATTCCGGAAGAAAACATCCGACCCGTCAGGTTCTTCCACATCTGCACAGACGGCACTCACAACAATGTAATTCATATCGACGATGAGGATTATCGGCGCGATACAACTATTTTGGCAATAAATGCCTATAAGTATGGCGTCCGGATAATTTGCTTCGAGCATATGTCCAGTCATTCTCATGTTATTGTGGCGGCCGACTCTTACGAAACGGCCGAAAACTTCGGCGAGGCCTGCAAACACGATTACGGAATACACTTCTCACGCAAGCATGGTATTCGAAATCCGTATTCCCGCATTAATTGCCACACGAAAGAAATATTTGATCCGTTTTACCTCAAGCGTTGCATTGCCTATGTTCTTCTTAATGCCTGCACGGCAAAAATAGTCCGAAGCCCGGAAGAATACCGATGGTCCTCGTTCGCCGCATATTTCAACAATGTCGACGACGGAATCGTCGAAGTTGCTTCGCTTAGCCAGGCCCGCTATAGGAAATTACTGAAGACAAAAACAGATCTCCGCGGGTCTTCCATCAAATTATGTAAGGATGGATCTTTGAGTTTGAAGTCCTTTGTCGATTACCGTTTTGTTGAGAAACTATTTGGCAATCAGTCACAATTCTTCAAATCACTGGCATTGACAAACTGTGTGGAAGAGGAAGAATTATATGTCGGAAAGACTGTCCGCTATGATGACACCGAACTTATCGCTGAAGTTATTTCCCGCTCTCTTTTAAAATACAATAAAACGGAACTCCGGCTGTTGACAAAACAGGAGAAACTTATGCTTATTCCGTATGTCATCAAGAAAACCGGTGCCTCAACCAAAAGACTTGCACGAATTCTACGGCTGACCGCAGAAGAAATTGATTCCGTTCTTGGCACAACTTCAACCGTGACCAACCAGTAAAATAACTACGGGTTGGGCAAGTGCACGTTTTGTAAGTTACTGGTATTCAGTACTTTTTGAAAATCAACCATGACCAACCCCTCACAATAATACAGGTTGGGCATAGTCGCG
>JAZLKT010000008.1:0-4664 GCA_045597785.1 Candidatus Cryptobacteroides sp. | reverse complement strand
GGGGGCGGAGAGCAGGCTGGCGAGGGGCGGAGTATCAGCGAATCGTGCCACCCCCGGCTAGGGGGAGGGCCAGCTTTGCTGGCGGGGGTTTCGCGGTCACTCCGCCCCTCGGCGGAGTGCGATGCCGATTATTGCCGAGGTCTCTTTTGGTAAAACTCAAGGCCGGAGAGCGGAGGTTTCCGACTTTTGGCTTCTTTTCCGGAAAACTCAAGGCAGGCGATGCGGAGTTTTCCGACTTTTAGGCCTTTTTCCGGAAAACGCAAGGCCGGAGAGCGGAGGTTTCCGACTTTTGACCTTTTTTCCGGAAAACTCAAGGCGATGCGGAGTTTTCCGACTTTTGGCCACTTTTCCGGAAAACGCAAGGACAGCAGAGCAAAGTTTTCCGACTTTTGGCCACTTTTCCGGAAAACGCGAGGGCGGAGAGCAGGCCGGCGAGGGGCGGAGTGTCAGCGAATCGTGCCACCCCCGGCTAGGGGGAGGGCCAGCTTTGCTGGCGGGGGTTTCGCGGTCACTCCGCCCCTCGGCGGAGTGCGAAGCCGATTATTGCCGAGGCCTATTTTGGTAAAACTCGGGGGCGATGATGCGGAGTTTATGCCGAAGATGCTGCAAAATGGGCCAGGTCTTTCGAGAGGGGTGGAGACCTAACCCCAAAAAACGGGCCGGGTGAATCACTTCATCCGGCCCGAGTCCCCAAAAAAGAAAAATGTGAAACGGTTGGGGTTTGTTTGATTCTGACTAGTTCAGGTCGTCAGGCGAAATATTGATAGGATACTTCGACAGATCGCTTAACTGCTTTTCGCGAACGCAGCGTACGGAACCGGCGTGGTTGGTCTGCTGGTCGGTGCTGCCGAAGCCGGCAGCGCTGAATGACGTTCCGTGTCCACCGTGGGTCGCGGCAATATGGTCGTAATGGAAATACAGTCCCTGATATCCGACACCGGCAAGAAGTCCGGTAATTGTGCGGACACCGGCTGCAGGCCACCAGGTCGTATACGTCACTCCTCCATATGTGTGCGTGGAAGTCAAACCATATGCACCGGTAATGCTATTTTGAGCAATGGACTTGCTATCGTTTCCAAGATACGTCACATTTTCTTCGCCCGCTTTTGTTGATGGAGCATGAGCACCGCCACCGCCTTGCGCTTTGTCACCAAGAACAGAGTATCCTACAGGGCAGGGGTCCATAATGGTTTTGGTACGGTTCCAGTATGCCTGGTGACCGCCGTCGGTCATACCGGTATTGCCGTGACTTCCGGCTTCGGAGTATGATCCGACCTGACTGATGTCAAGCCAGGACTTGTTGTCCTTGTATCCATACCAGGTCCACTGACCGTTTCCTGTCGACTCGGTTGAATAAGTTGGAACACCATCGGTTGTGCTTCGAAGCGAAGAACCATATCCTACTTCATAACCCGAAGAGAATGTCATAGGATGCTGGAACGCCTCGGTTACGGTAAGATAATTGGGGTAATAGCACCAGCCCGCCGCTGTTCCGCTTGCCCAGACGGGAGCAAGTTCTGCATTGTACCAGCACCTGGTTTCAGAGTGGCTGAACGGAGTTGATTCGTCCAGACGAACACTCATTTTGTCACCTTGACCGTCACCGAAACTGGTTTGTGTACCCTTTGTTGGGCTTCCGTTCCAGTGCGCGCCGATGAACGGGTCGCGGCGACCGTTCTGGTAGTAAAGGCCATAGGTCTTCCAACCGTCGTTGGGGTTGGCCGAAATGGCGCCAAGGTTGCGGTCCATAATAATCATATTGCTGGAAGCAGCTTCACCATCGTAGTTATACGCTTCACCGCTGGGGTAAGAACCGACATAGCTACCGGCAATACAACTACCTCCAACAACCTTGTCGTAAACAGTATCGGTCATCCAAACGTGCCAGCTCCAGATAATCTCCTTTGTATCGGTATCGTAGAGCGCAATCGCAGCATTTCCGCGGTAAGGTTCTTGGGTAGCGGGATCCTCGTTGATACGGAACTGAAGCATATTGTAACCGTCCGCGAACCTGATATACTCGATATTGGTCACCGCAGGCTTGAGCCAGGTGGTGTCCGTCACAAGTCCGGGGCATCCGTCCTTCACTACATCGCTCCAAAGCAGGGCGGCATCAACATTCCTGTTTTCAAGTTCGAAGTTAACACCGAGGCGGTTACCCATAGCGTATGCAGGCATAATGTAATAGCCCTCGTCTTCGTAAACATAGGAGTTGGCAACCTCGAGAGCTTCGCCCTGAGAGTAAGTAATTGTCTTCATACTCTTTACGCAGGAACGGGCAAGGGTAATGTTGTCCTGGGCCTCGTAATAGGTGCTTCCGAAGTTGTCGGCATCGACAACTTCGATTGTGAAACCATTCTCGAATGTCTGCGGAAGGACTGCAATGTTGACATAGGTAACTTCCGATGTAGAAAGTGCGAGTTCTCCTCCATGGAAATCCACGATTACCCTGGTGTATTCCTCACTGCCATAGGCATCGATTTTAAAACGCGAGTCATAACTGCCTTCGAGGTACGGGCCATCCTTGTCAAGTGTTGAAGCAACGGGCTCGAGAGTCGAAGAATCGAAATACATACCGATTCCACCGGCGAGCACCTCACCCTTGTTTCCGGTAAGATAGATGGCACGGATGGCATCACCCTCCTTGCCGGCAAGGAGCTTGAGCTGTATAACGGCGCCAAGGTTGTAGAATCCATATTTGAATCCGTCTGCGCTCACGGCAGCCATAGGATAGACGTTGTCGGCGAAACTGCCATCCTTGAAGGTCTGCTTCACAGGCAGATAACTTCCGACGAAAAGCCCTTTCGAAAGATTGCCCGCATCGGCAAACGCATCGGCAGCCGGATATCCTGCAGGATAGAGCGCAGTGCCGGTGAAAGGAGCCACGAGGTCTTCGACATTGCCGCCGAAGGTGCCGGAATTTGTGCCTGCGCCATCGGTAAGGGCAACGCTGACAATGCTGCTGGCGCTTTCGATAAGACCTATCTTGTCGCCTTCGCTCCAGTTGATGGGATAAACATTGTTGGCATTGAGTTCGCCCATAGCGGTCTTGGTAGCCTTGTCCTGACCGGCTATAGTGGCTTTCACCTCGATTTTCACATTGCCGGTCTTACCGCCCTGAAGATCGTTTTCAAGGCCTGTGCACGATACTGCTCCGATGAGCAGAAATGCTATATATTTGAACGTGTTTTTCATAACGGCTTATTGAAGAGTGATGGTCTGTGAAGGTGTATCAATCCAGTCGGCTATGCTGAGCGTAATGCCAATCTGATCGGGATTGAAGTCAATGGGATCCGTGCCGTCGAAATCAAATCCGCCGGGAACCTCGTCACCGAATGAAGCAACCTGGTTGACCAGTATATTATAATAGGTATTGCGGGTGACGGAGAGAACTCCGCTGTCCCTGAACCAGTAAGTGAAATACATAAGTCCGTCTTCGTAAACATTGACGCCGAATTCGCGCAACGCCTCAACTGAAGGCTCGGAACTGAATGACGCGGCGATATCTTCGTTCTGTGCGCTGAGTTGCAGGAAATCCACGAACAGATTGCCCTTATAGCGGTAAAGTGTACGGGCCTCCTCATCATTGGACGGTTCCTCGCTGTCGGCCTTGGTCTTCCACAGACCTTCTTCGGGATCAACGCGCAGGTTCTCGTTCTCGATGTCGGTGTCGGCTTCGTTCTTGTACTGACTGAGGGTCTTAATCTCCACCTTGAAAACAAGACCTGTAACGCGTGACTTCATCTTTGTGGTTGAAGTTGCATCGGGATGAGCATTGTCACCGGCAACGTCGGCGTAGTAAGGCGAGTTGTTCTCGAGGCAGTACATGTCAGTGCCGAAATCGACCCAGTCAAGCTCTAAGAGCGATGTGTTGTAGTATCCGGAAGAAAGGCTGTACTCCGGGTCGGAACTCGGGGTAACGAGCTCGCCGCTCTCGGAATCGAGCGTTTTGAGGAAGTTGAACTGATTGACGCAGTTTATCAGAGCGACGCTCTTCATAACCACCTTCGAAATGACATAGCCTGTCGCAGTGCCGCCGGCACCGGAGCCGCCGGCAATCGTACCGATAAGAGGATATGTGGCACTGGGGGCGAGCTTGGCCGAAACCTTAGCGGCAACCCTTTCGAGCACGATGTCAATCTCGTCGGGATTGCTCGAATCGCAGGCGAGGTTGGTGATGTACTTATGGACGGGGCCTCCGTTCTGGTTCATGGCGAAACTGTCCTCAGCCCAGATGTCCGAAAGGCAAGCGGATGCGTCGAATGCGCATTCGAGCAGAGCATCGTAGCCCGAAAGATCGAGCGTGAGCGACGAAGGCCAGTTGGCAACTGCGAAGAACAGGTAGTCGCCGGCCATATCGTGTTTGAACTTCTTGGATGCAGTACCGGTGGTACCGTCGTAATCGAGGTCTGTGATTTCGGTCCATGCGGCACCCTCAACCGGCGTACCGTCACTCTCGGCAGGCATCATGAAGATGCGCAGCGAACTGATGGCGGCTTCGGACTCGGTGTCGTCAATATAGCCGGTGGCGGCCTTTGTGGCGCCTCCGACGGATACATTGAAAATCAGGTCGGCTTCGCCGTAGATGGCGGCGCCTTCGCCTGCCTGCTTTCCGCAGGATACCGCTGCCGCAAACGAGCAGCAGAGCGGAAGAATGAACGATG
>JAZLKT010000007.1:0-10276 GCA_045597785.1 Candidatus Cryptobacteroides sp. | reverse complement strand
TCCTTATAGAAGTTTGTCAAACAGGTCCGTTGTCATAGCCCGCAATTGAATAACCGACCACTTGGCCGGTAGGATAGTTATTGTCTGTTTACTAGAAAGTATCCAAAATATTTGGATTTCAACATAGAAGAACAAAAAAATCAATACAAGAGCCGCTTGCCGCCAGCGAGGCAAAAGAAGAACGTCAGAAGAGCGAAAACTGCCGGCAGAGAGGCAGTCGAGAGACGGGCTGGCGGAACTATTTCTTGCGGACGATGGTGAGGCCGTCGCGAAGAGGAAGGATGAGGGATTCGACGCGCTTGTCGGTGGCGACGAAGTCGTTGAAGCGGATGAGGGACTGGGTCTGGGCATCGCAGATGTGGCCCGATTCGGCATATACCTTACCGTCCCATAGGACGTCATCGACAACAATCAGTCCGCCGGGGCGCAGTACGCCAAGCACCAGTTCGTAATACTGCATATATTCCCGCTTATTCGCATCAATGAACGCGAAATCGTACGTTCCGGGGGCGCACCCCGCCGCAGCGCTTCCACCCGAAACTCCCGTGACGCCTTCCGAAGCGGAGCAATCGCCAGAAACGCACCCCGAAGCACCCGGAACATCCTCCGCCGCAGCGCTTCCACCAGAAACTCTGGCAACGCAATCCGCAGTCTCCCGGGCAGCACCTTCGCCCGCCAGCCCCTTCAGAGTCTCCCGGGCATCGCCTATATGCAGCGTAACCTTCGAGGAAACGCCAGCGCGGCGCCAGCCCTCAAGGATGAGGTCCTGCAGTTCGTCATTGATTTCGAAAGCATCCAGATGCCCGTCTTCGGGCAGAGCCAGAGCGATGCAAACGGCGCTGTAGCCCGTGAACGTCCCTATCTCGAGAGCCTTGCGCACGCCCGTGAGCCTCACAAGCATATTGAGAAGACTCCCCTGCACCTTTCCCGAGAGCATACGCGGGTAGTTGGTGTGGATGTTAGTCTGCTGCTCTATCCAGTCAAGTGCGGCGGCAGCGACCGGGTCGTTCTGCAGAGAGCAGTGTTCACGAAGGTATTTGTCGGCAGGCAGTTCCATATCAATCGTAAACCAGAGTCGAAGGGTCGGTAAAAATTCTCAGGGCCATATCGCGCAGATCCTCGGCAGTAACGGCCTCTATGGCGCGGCGGTTTTCTTCGTCGCCAGCCACACGGCCGAACGCAAGAAGGCTCTTTCCCATAGAAAGGCACTGCGACTCGCAGCCTTCACCCGCTATGGCGAGTTGACCGAGCAACTGCTTCTTGGCCTGGGCCAGCCGTTCGGGGCTCATCAGGTTCTTCTGGAAGCGGGCGATGATTCGGCGTGTCTCACGCAGGCACTTGTCAAGATTGGCCCGGTCGCAGCCAAGGCAGATGGCCATAATCCCGTCATCGGCGTACTGCGTATAGGAGCACTCCACCCCGTACACCCATCCGTGGCGCTCGCGCAGCGACTCGCCCAGCAGCGAATTCGACGCCGGGCCGCCAAGGATATTGGCAAGCAGAACCGCGGTGATGCGGTCCTTCTCATCACGGAGCGAAGGGGCCTTGGCGCCTATCACGGCGTTGGCCTCCGACAGATTCTTGGATATATGTTCTGAAAAAACCACAATCAGCACACGAGTTATGCCGGGCAACGTACCCGGAGGCAAAATGCCACAATCAACCTAAACCGCAGGCGCGCCGCTATGCCGGGGAGCGCGGCCACCCGCGAAGAGCCAGCCATCAACCTATCTGCGCACCGTTTGCGAGAGCCTCGGCAGGAGTGATGAAGCGCATCTTGCCGTCGCCCTGACGGGCCATCAGAATCATACCCTTGCTTTCGATACCGCGTATCTTGCGCGGAGCAAGGTTGGCGAGGATGCATATTTGCTTGCCCACCATCTGCTCGGGAGCGTAGTACTCGGCAATACCGGAAACTATCACCCTCTTGTCGATGCCGGTATCGATGGTAAGTTTGAGGAGTTTGTCTGTCTTGGGCACACGCTCGGCCTCAATCACGGTTGCAGTGCGTATGTCCATCGCCTCGAAACTCTCGAAGCTGACCTCTTCCTTCTGGGGAGCGACAATCTTCGCGGCTTCGGCCTTGGCAGCGGCCTCCTGCTCGGCGCGTATGGCATCGAGCCTTGCCATCTGGGCCTCGATGGCCTCATCCTCAACCTTGGCGAACAGCAGCTCGGCAGGGCCGATTTCGTGCCCGGCGGGCATAACGTCCGTGCGGGCGAGATCGTCCCATACGGGGCTGATGCGCAGCATCGAGCGAAGCCTTTCGCAAGCGAAGGGAGTGAAAGGCTCGAACGCCACGGCAAGCGACGCACATATCTGCAGCGACACGTTAAGGATGGTGGCGCAGCGGCCCATATCCTCCTTCGCGACCTTCCAGGGCTCGCAATCGGAGATGTATTTGTTGCCCACGCGGGCTATGGACATCGCGTCCTTGAGCGCCTCGCGGAAATGGTATCCTTCAATGTTGGCTTCGAGCGAAGCGCGCAATGCGGGCAGTTCCGCAAGAGCCTCGCGGTCAACATCCTGCAACTGCCCGGCCTCGGGTACGCGGCCTTCGAAATACTTGTGCGTGAGCACCACGGCCCTGTTCACGAAATTGCCGAAGATGGCGACGAGTTCGCTGTTGTTGCGGGTCTGGAAGTCCTTCCAACTGAAGTCGTTGTCCTTGGTCTCAGGGGCGTTGGCGGTAAGCACGTAGCGCAGCACATCGGCCTTGCCCGGGAAGTCGCGCAGATACTCGTGAGCCCAGACGGCCCAGCCGCGCGAAGTCGAAATCTTCTGTCCTTCGAGGTTGAGGAACTCGTTGGCAGGCACGTTCTCGGGGAGGATGTAGCCGTCGCCGTAAGCCTTGAGCATCGAGGGGAACACTATGCAGTGGAAGACTATGTTGTCCTTGCCGATGAAATGGACAAGTTTGGTATCGGGGCTCTTCCACCACTTCTCCCAGCTGTCGGGAAGAAGTTCCTGGGTATTGGAGATATAGCCTATAGGGGCATCGAACCACACATAGAGGACTTTACCCTCGGCACCTTCCACCGGAACGGGAACACCCCAGTCGAGGTCGCGAGTAACGGCCCTGGGCTGAAGGCCGCCGTCGAGCCAGCTCTTCACCTGGCCGTAAACGTTCGGGCGCCATTCCTTGTGACCTTCGAGTATCCACTCGCGCAGCCACTGCTCGTAATCCTGAAGAGGCAGATACCAGTGCGCGGTCTTCTTCTTTATGGGCTCGGCACCGCTGAGTTTGCTCTTCGGGTTGATGAGTTCCTCGGGGCTGAGGGTGCTTCCGCACTTCTCGCACTGGTCGCCGTAGGCACCTTCGGCACCGCACTTGGGGCAGGTGCCCACAATGTAGCGGTCGGCAAGGAATGTCCCGGCCTCGGGATCGTAATACTGCTCGCTCTCGCGGGTGACGAACTTACCATCGTCGTAAAGCCTGCGGAAGAACTCGGAGGCGTTCTTCGCGTGAACCTTGCTTGACGTGCGGCCGTAGATGTCGAAGTTTATGCCGAAGCCCTTGAAGGACTCGTCTATTATCGCGTGATACCTGTCAACTATATCCTGCGGCGTGCAGCCCTGCTGGCGCGCCTTTATCGTGATAGGAACTCCGTGCTCGTCGCTTCCGCACACATAGAGCACCTCGCGGCCGCGCATCCGAAGGTAGCGTACATATATGTCGGCAGGTACATAAACGCCTGCAAGGTGACCGATGTGTACGGGCCCGTTCGCATACGGAAGGGCGCAGGTTACAAGAGTGCGTGCGAATTCCTTATTCATTGCTTATATTCTTTTTGATTGATTTCTGTGCGTTCTGCAATTGTATGATTTCGGACAGAATGGCAGTCTGTTCTTCATCGGATGCGGTGGCGAGGCGAGCCTTGACTTCATTCAGACGGCTCTGCACCAGACGCTCGGCATAGAGGTATAGTGTCTTCGGGACATACATCACCAGCCACGAATCCTCGGCCGTGAGCGAAGCCTTGAGATCGCGCACCGAAATGTCGTAATTGTCTATGTAGATGTCCGCGGTAAAAGCGGAAAGCTCCCGATCTTCCCCGTCAAGAATGCGGTCAACGGCCTGTTTGCGCGAAAGTCCGGCTCCGACGGCATCGAAAAAGGAGTCGTACACCGCGCGACAGAAAGAGTTGTGCATAGGCTCGTCGAGCGACGCGCTGATGAATTCGGCGACGGTCTGTGGCTCTACTCCCGGTTCGAAGAAAGGCGAATCGTCGGAAAAGAGCAGCGGCTTGTCGCCGTACTTCAGAAGAAAATGCAGAATATCGCGCTCGACCGGCGCCACCGTACGGTCTTCCATATTGAAAGTCCGTCGGGCCGGTGTCGCAGGAGCGGAAGCCGTTACACCCGGATCAAGACCCTGTCTCTGCTGCCTTGACGCCTCGCGCTCGGCATCTTTGCGGCGGTCTTCGCGCATTGCCCCGCGTGTGCGGGAAACCCTCTGCGCGATGAGCGACGGCTCGACTCCGAACTTATGCGCGGCCGTCTCGCAATAGACCGTGCGCTGCACCGGGTCGGGTATGTGAGCTATGGTATCGGCTATGTCGTTGATGAGAGCTGAGCGCTTGTACGGGTCGCTCCCGGCATCAGCGAGCAGCAGATCGGTCTTGAACGAGACGAAATCGACCTCGTGGGCGGCGATGTAGTCGCGCACCTCTTCGAGTGTATGGCTGCGTCCGAACGAATCGGGGTCCTCTCCCTCGGGAAGAAGTACTATGCGTACGTTCATCCCCTCATCCAGCACCATATCCGTTCCGCGGATGGCGGCGTGGATGCCGGCGCTGTCGCCGTCGTACATGATGGTCAGGTTCGGGGTAAAGCGCTTGATGCGGCGTATCTGTTCGACGGTGAGCGACGTGCCGCACGAAGCCACCACATTGAGTATTCCCAACTGGCGGAGCGTCACGACATCGACATTCCCTTCCACCAGGAAGCATTTGTCCAGACGCGAAATCTCGCTCTTGGCAAAGTACAGGCCCAGCAGCTCGCGGCTCTTGGTATAGATTTCCGTTTCGGGGGAATTAACGTACTTGGCCGGATTGTCGGCGCTGAGCGTGCGGCCCGAGAAGGCTATAACCCTTCCGCTGATACTGTGGATGGGGAACATCACCCTCTCGCGGAATCGGTCGGCAACGCTTCCGTCCTCGCGCCTGACGGCCAGACCGGCATCAATCAGATACTCGACCTTATGCCCGGCCGCCACGGCGGCGTCGACCAGGGCCGTGCGTCCCGAAGGAGCCCAGCCGAGCCCGAAACTGCGGATGGTTTCATCCTCCAGCCCGCGCGAATGGTAGTATGCCATCGCTATGCCTCGGCCTTCGGGAGAGGAAAGCTGGTCCACGAAGAACTTATGCGCGAACTCGCTTACCAGAAGAAGGCTCTCGCGGTGGGCGCGCTGCTGTATTTCTTCGGCAGAGACCTCTTCCTCCACCACATCGATATGATATCTGGCGGCGATGTACCGCAGTGCGTCCTGATAGTTCATCTGCTCGTGATCCATCAGGAAGGTGACGGCCTTGCCGCTCTTTCCGCAGCCGAAACATTTATAGATACCCTTCGAGGGCGACACGTAGAATGAAGGTGTGCGCTCGTTATGGAACGGGCAGCAGGCAACCATATTGGCTCCGCGGCGCTTGAGCGTCACGAAATCCCCGACAATGTCTTCGATGCGGACAGTGTCGAGAATGAGGTCAACTGTTTCCTGCTTTATCATAAGGGCTGCAAAGATACTTAATTATGAAGCAACTTCACAAAGGAATTTAAGACGCACGAGGCGTATCTCGAACTCCGTATAATCGGCCTCCAGAGCGGCGATGGCGTCCTTGACACTGTCCGACTCGGCTTCGCTCCGGAACCAGTCGTACAGTTCGTCGATTATTTCGGGGTCGACTTCGGCGCGCACTATGTAGTCGAGGTTCAGTTTCGTGCCGGCTCCGACTATGGTCTCAATTTCGGTCAGGAGGTCTTCCGGGTCTATGTCGAGCGATGATGAAATGTCCTCCAGAGGAGTGCGCATATCTATCTTGCGGATTATCTGGATCTTGCGCTCCGAACGCCCAGGGGCGGTCTTGACGACAAAGTCGTCGGGACGCTCTATCTCATTCTCCTCCACGTACTTGGCTATCAGGTCGATGAACGGCTGACCGTATTTGCGGGCCTTTCCCTCGCCTACGCCCTGGCAGTTCTTCAGTTCGCTGAAACTGAGAGGATAGAGGATGGACATATCATCGAGCGCGGGGTCGCCGAACAGAATCCAGGGCTGGAGGCCCAGCTTGCGTGCGAGGTCTTTGCGGAGATCCTTGAGCATAGCGAGGAGGACAGGGTCGCCGGAGCCTCCGCGGGAAGCGGCGGCAACAGCAGCGGCCTCGTTATCGTCGTCTTCGTCCGGGCCTGTCACGCTGGCCGTAAAGTTACGGTCCTCGACCAGATTGAGCTGCCAGGGTTCCTGCAGGAAGCGGCGGCCAAGGTCGGTTACGTGTATGAGGCCGTAGGTCTCGATCTCCTTTTCGAGCAGATGGGCTATGAGTCCCTGGTGTATCACCGCTGCCCAGAAGCGCTCGCCGTGCGGGGAACCTGCTCCGAAGAACTCTATATGATCGTGCTTGTACGACTTGACAAGGGCCGTATCGTTGCCCGAAAGGATGGCGGCAAGATGTTCTATCTTGAAATGTTCCTTGAGCGAGAGGATGAGCCTTATGACAAGCTTCATCTCGGCGCGGCCGTCGAACACCTCGCGCGGGTGCAGGCAGTTGTCACACGAGCCGCAGTTGTCCTGCGGGTAATCCTCGCCGAAGTAGCCGAGCAGCAGTTTTCTGCGGCACTGGCTCGACTCGGCATACGACACCACCTCGGTAAGAAGCTGTCGGGTGATTTCCTGCTCGGCGATGGGCTTGCCCTGCATGAACTTTTCGAGTTTCTGTATGTCCTTGTAGCTGTAGTATGTGATGCAGGTGCCCTCCTTGCCGTCACGGCCGGCACGTCCCGTCTCCTGATAATAGCCTTCGATGCTCTTCGGAATGTCGTAATGAATAACGAAACGGATGTCGGGCTTGTCTATGCCCATTCCGAAGGCGATGGTGGCAACTATGATATCTACCTCTTCCATCAGGAATCGGTCCTGGTTCTCGGCCCTCACCTTGGCATCGAGTCCGGCGTGATAGGGCAGGGCCTTGATGCCGTTTATCTGCAGGAAGGAGGCCATTTCCTCAACCTTCTTGCGGCTCAGGCAGTAGATGATGCCGCTCTTGCCGGGGTTCTGACGGATGAACCGGACAATATCCTTCTCGGCATCGACCTTGTCGCGCACTTCGTAGTAGAGGTTCGGGCGGTTGAACGACGATTTGAACACGCGGGCCTCCGGGATGCCCAGGTTCTTGAGTATGTCGCTCTGCACCTTGGGCGTAGCAGTTGCGGTAAGCGCGATGATGGGCGCGCGACCTATCGTATCGACAATAGAACGTATCCGGCGGTACTCGGGACGGAAATCGTGGCCCCATTCCGATATGCAGTGCGCCTCGTCCACGGCGTAGAACGAAACCTTGATTGTGCGCAGAAGCGCGATGTTCTCGCCCTTGGTCAGCGACTCCGGAGCCACATACAATATCTTGGTCTTGCCCGAGAGCAGATGCGCTTTCACCTCATCGGCCTCGGCCTTGCACAGCGAAGAGTTGAGGAAATGGGCGACGCTCTCCTGCCCGTCCACGAAGCCGCGTATGGCGTCAACCTGGTTCTTCATCAGGGCGATGAGCGGAGATATGACAATGGCCGTACCCTCCATCAGAAGGGCGGGAAGCTGGTAGCAGAGCGACTTGCCGCCGCCGGTAGGCATAAGCACGAAGGCGTCGCCTCCGTTGGCAAGGTGGGAAATCACTTCCTCCTGATCGCCCTTGAAGTTGTCGTACCCGAAGAAGTCCCTTAGTGTGCGATGAATGTCGGCCGATGTTATCATAGTCAGAACGTATGTATCGCCAGCCCGGAACGGAGCTTGGGCTCGAACCAGGTGGTTTTGGGTGGCATGATGTTACCGCTGTCGGCAATATCGGTTATCTGCTTCAGACTGACCGGATACAGGGCGAAGGCAATCTGCATCTCGCCGCTGTCAACCCTGCGCTTGAGTTCTTCAAGGCCCTTGATTCCGCCGATGAAATCGATGCGCTTGTCGGTGCGCAGGTCTTTGATGCCCAGAACGCGATCGAGAACCAGGCGGGAAAGTATGTCAACGTCCAGAACGCCGACCGGGTCGTTGGGTTTGTATGAGCCCGGACGGGCGTGGAGTTCGTACCACTTTCCTCCCATATACATCGAGAAGTAGTGCAGGTCTTCGGGGCGGTATATTTCTTCGCCGTGGCAGATGACATCGAAACTCTCGGAGAGCATTCCTATTATCTGGCTGGGTTGCAGACCGTTAAGGTCGCGCACCACGCGGTTGTAGTCAAGCACCTTCAGTTGGCTTTCGGGGAAGCACACGGCCATGAACCAGTTGTATTCCTCCTCGCCGGTATGCGCGGAGTTCTTCGATGCGAGTTCGGCGCCCACGCGCGCGGCAGCTGCGCTGCGGTGGTGGCCGTCTGCGATATAGAATGCAGCGACATTATCTTCGAAGAGCTCCGTTATGCGGGCGATCAGGGCCTCGTCGGCAATTGTCCACCATTCGTGGCCGAAGCCCAGTTCGTCTGTGAACGAGTACTCCGATTCGCGCGAGGCGACCAGTGCGATTATCGCCTCCAACTCAGGCTGATGCTTGAATGCGAAGAACACGGGTTCGATGTTGGCCTTCTGGATGAGGATGTGGCGCATACGGTCGTCTTCCTTATCCTTGCGTGTAAGCTCGTGCTTCTTGATGCGCCCGGAGGCGTAGTCACCCGCGTGCGCGCAGAGCACCAGTCCGTACTGCGTACGCCCATTCATCGTCTGTGCGTAGAGGTAGTAACAGTCTTTGGGGTCGCGAACCAGCCATTCCCTGTCCTGCCAGCTGCGGAAATTCGCCACGGCACGCTCGTACACGCGAGGGTCGTCTTCGCTCGGCATCGGGCAGAAATCTATCTCCGGCTTGGTTATGTGCAGAAGCGATTTCTCCCCCGCCATCGCGGCAGCGGCAGCAGAATCAAGCACGTCGTAGGGCGGACAGGCCACCTCCTCCACGAGGCCTGGAGCGGGGCGAAGGGCCGCGAAAGGTTTTACTCTTACCATAACTATTTATTGACCTGGAAGCGGGTATTGCCCGTAGCGAAGAAGTCGGCTATCTGCCTTGCCGCGGCGAGGCCCGCATTGATATTGGCCTCAGCGGTCTGGGCGCCCATCTTCTTCGGGGTGGCGAATACCCTCAGACCGAACTTCTCCTGAAGGGCGGCGTAGTTGTCGGGGGCCACGTCGCAGACGTATTTGAGGTCGGGCCGCGCTTCGAGCGCACGTTCGAGGCCCTCTTCGTCAATCACTTCCTTGCGGGCGGTATTGACGAGAGTCGCGCCCTTGGGCATACGGGTGATGAACTCGTATCCTATGCTGCGCACCGTTTGGGGCGTAGCGGGGATGTGGACGCTCACATAGTCGCTCTGCGAGTAGAGTTCTTCGAGCGAGGCTGCCGGCTCGGCGCCTCCGGCCTTGATGCTGTCGGCGCTCAGGAACGGGTCGATTGCGCGGACCTTCATCCCAAGCGCGGCGGCCTTGGCTCCCACCAGACGGCCCACGTTTCCGAAGGCCTGGATGCCGAGGGTCTTGCCCTGGATCTCACTGCCGGTAGCGGGAGTGAACTGGGTGCGGGCCATAAATATCATCATCGCTATGGCGAGTTCGGCTACTGCGTTCGAGTTCTGGCCGGGAGTGTTCATTACCACAACTCCGGCTTGCGTTGCCGCCTGCAGGTCGACGTTGTCATAGCCCGCGCCGGCGCGCACGACGATTTTCAGCTTCGGGGCAGCGGCTATCACCTGTGCGTCCACTTTGTCGGAGCGGATAATCAATGCGTCCGCATCGGCAACGGCACCGACAAGTTCGGCTTCGCCGGGATATTTTTCAAAGACGGCGAGTTCGTGCCCTGCTTTCTCTATGATTGCACGGATACCCTTTACCGCCTCTGCGGAGAAAGGTTTCTGAGTGGCAAGCAAAACTTTCATATCGTGAGCTTATTTAATTTTCATTTTCTCGAATTCCTGCATGCAGGCAACCAGCGCATCCACATCCTCCTGCGTACAGGCATTGTAGATGGAAGCGCGGAATCCGCCCACAGACCTGTGCCCCTTGATTCCAACCATCCCCCTGGTCT
>JAZLKT010000006.1:0-18699 GCA_045597785.1 Candidatus Cryptobacteroides sp. | reverse complement strand
ATAGTCCAACAACTCTCTTGGAAACACCAGCTTCACAAATGCCAGCAATACCTCTTGTTCTGTAGTCATATTCTCTTTGTACTTGGTCCGTACAAAGGTAATCTTTTAACTTCTCAAACACATATTTTTGCTGGTGATCCGTAATCCGCTCGTTCGATGCCTATTACCCGAGATGCTTCACCAGCGATCCCGACGGAAATGTCTGGGTCGGTCTCAGGAATGAAATGGTGATGCGTTTCGATGCCGCCAGCCTTGACCCTGTCACCATCCAGGTATTTCCTTTTACGAATACTTCCGTCAATGCCATATCGATGGTGAATGACAGGATATTCGTCGCCGCATACAATACGCACCTCTCAGCAATCGACTACAGGACTGGCGCCGTAAGCCACGTGAATTTTTCGGGGAGCACGGAATCGGACCTTTCGAGAGGCGGTTTCTTCCGACCTGCTGCAATGAGGTTCGACGGCACTTTCCTGTGGATTGGCACCCAGGGCGACGGGCTTCTGCGATACGACCCTCGTGACGGAAGTCTGGAACGGGAAACAGCACTTCCCGCGAACGAGATTTCATCAATCGAGATACAGGGCAACGGAAGCCTTTGGGTGAGCACGCCGAGCTATCTGTACGCATACGACAGACTTTCCGGCAAAAACGAAGCCTTCACTGCCGAGGACGGAATCGGCGGCGACTACTTCATCGAATCCGCCTCGTGCCCGGGCACGGATGGAACCCTGTATTTCGGCGGAACCCACGGAATCACCGAGGTGAATGTCGGCTGGGAAGATGCTTCCCCCGAAAGCGGCTTCATCTTCGAAGACCTGGTAACAGATGCAGGACGCGAAGAGATTACGGGCAAGGATCGTGTTGTCCTGAGCCACGAGCGGAACAGCTTCGTCATTTCATTCGCGGAGATAGATACCGGACGGCAGCTCCGTGCCGCATACCATTGCCGTCTGGACGGATATGATTCCGATTGGCGGGATCTCGGACATTCGCGCGAAATATCATATTCCGACCTGAAAGCCGGCAAGTATGTCTTCAGGGTGGAATGCGACGGAAAAGAACATTCCATACGGCTGGAGATAACACCATCCGTCTGGCGGACATGGTGGATGGTTTCGATATATCTTATCCTCGGAATCGTTCTGGTAGCGGTGTTCTGGGGCCTGGCGCGCAGGGTGCGCAAGGAGAAGGCGGCCGCGCGCACAGCCCGTGCCGAGAGTGAGATGGAAAGAAAGCAGAGCGATATGAACCTGCGCTTCTTCTCCAACATCTCGCACGAGTTCCGCACACCTCTTACAATGATATATGGTCCTGCCGAGCAACTGGCCAATTCCCCGTCCCTTACGGAATCGGAGAAAGGCTTCATGAAGATGATGCAATACAACATCAACAGAATGCTCGCCCTCGTGAACCAGCTGCTTGACATTGGAAAACTGGAAAATGACACGCTCAAGCTGAGTGTCTCGTACACTGATATCAGCGAAACGGTGAAGTTGTGCTGCGAACCGTTCGTCATCAGTTTCGAGCAGAACGGCATCAGCCTTGAGCTCGACATGGGCGCTTCGCCGATATATGGCCTGATAGATGTCGACAAGATACAGAAGATACTCTCCAACCTCCTGTCGAATGCGTCGAAGTTCACTCCGCGCGGCGGTCTTGTAACTGTCCGGCTTGCCAGGGAAGGGGAGGGCGGAATTGTCCTCAACGTTGTCGATACAGGGTCCGGAATACCCGAAGACCAGATGGAAAGGATATTCGACCGCTATTACCAGATAGACAAGTCATCTACGGGCAAGTACAATTATGGCACCGGCATCGGCCTGTATTATGCCAGGGCCCTTGCAAAAGTGCACCACGGCTCTCTGTCGGCCTCGAACTCGGCTGACGGCGGGGCTCTGTTCACCCTCTCCATTCCGACAGACCCCGAATCATTCGCGCCGGAGGAGATTTCTTCCGACAATCAGCCCGTGCAGAACGGACCCGTCGAGTCCGTCCCCGCTCTTGCCGATACTTCGGCATCTGCGGCCCGGGATACTAGGCAGTATATCCTTGTGATAGACGACGAAAGGGACCTTCTGAACTATCTTAATACCCTGCTTTCGCCAAGGTATCGCGTGCGTATCTGCGAGGATGCCGAAACGGGCCTGGAGATAGCCAGAACCACGTCTCCCGACCTTATTCTCTCGGATGTGGTGATGCCGGGCAAATCGGGCCTGGATATATGCCGCGAAATCAAGGATGACCTGCAGACCTGCCATATCCCCGTGATTCTTGTTACGGCAAAAGGCTCGGTCGACAGCCAGGTGGAAGGGCTCGAACAGGGTGCGGATGCGTATGTTACAAAACCGTTCTCGCCGAGTTTCCTTCTGGCACTGATACGCTCACAGATGGAGAACAGGTTGAGGCTGCAGAAGATAATCAACCAATCTACCGGTGTCAAGGAAATAGACGGCGGCAACATGGCATCGAAAGACAGGGTGTTCATGAGCGAGCTGTACAGCCAGATGGACCGTATCCTCGACCAGGAGAGCGCCGATATCGCATCGATAGCCGACAGTCTCGGAGTATCGAGAACGAAGTTCTATTACAAGATAAAATCGCTCACCGGCAAGGCCCCGAGCGAATTCCTGATGCAATACAGGCTGAATGTGGCTGCAAATCTTCTGAAGGAGGGCAAGATGAACGTTTCCGAAGTGGCTTATGCCGTCGGCTTCAGCACTCTCGCCCATTTCTCCAAGAGCTTCAAGAAGCAGTTCGGAATGCCTCCCAGCAAGTTTGTCTAGTATTTGATTTCTCTCAGCAGGTTGCCGGACTCATCGTAGTAGCGCCATGCCCCTATCATAGCGCTTTCGGTGTAGCTGCCCTCCTTGCGGAGCTGGCCGTTTGTGTAGTAGGCCTTGTAGTGGGTTATGCCTTTCGAACAATACGACTCTTCCATAATCTGTCCGTTGTCGTAGTAGAATACCGAATTGTATCTCTTGTTGTCGGGCTGAATGACGTGGTCTATTGCCAGGGTGCCGTTCTCATAGTAGCAGGTGACGTTCGTTATGACCCCCGAATCATTTATGAACGAGGTCTTCAGGGTGCCGTCGGGATAGTACAGGTTCTCACGTCCGGAAAGGACTCCATCCTTGTAGGTTGCGGTTTTCGCGATGCTCTTTCCGTCCGGGTAATAATATATGACCGGGCCGTCAAGTTTACCGTCCAGATAATTGCAGCTGACCTCAAGCAGGCCCGTGGACGAATACCGCAGATACTGGCCCTGAAGCTTTCCCTCGGCAGTATTTATCTTTTCCAGAACGGGACTCCTGTCAATCGGGCCGGATGGCGTGCGCTCGCTCCCGCGCGAACATGATGCCAGCAGCGGGATGAACAGAAGCAGTGCGAACCTATTCATTCTTATTTTCATTCAGAAGGGCGACGGCTTTGATGACTACATCGTTGTAGTAAGACTTGAAATCATCCCATTTGTAGTACGGAGCGATGTCCGAGGCGATGGGAAGCTTGCATTCCTTCTCGTTGTGAAGCGCCTTCACGAGAATCTCTCCCGTCTTGTCGCGATACAGGACTATCTTGAAATTCGACGCCATAGGTACGCCGGAAGTACTCCAGTTGGCATTTATCTCATGGGCCGACGCATACTTTCCTCCCCAACTGTCAACTTCCATAAGTGCGAGAAGCGAGAAAAGGTTCATGTCGTGTCCGAATCTCAGGCGCGCCTCTATGCCGTTCTGAATATCCTCTTCAGCCTTTGCCAGGAAGTCCTCGAGAAGAGGTGCGGAGATGGCCGGATAAAGTCCCCGGTTGGATTCGGAGTTCCCCATCGCCTCATAGTTCACGCAATTCGAGACCTCCCACCATTTTTTGTATTCATTATCGCTTATGAGGCCGGTCAGGTCATCGCGCCCGATGCACTGCATGTGTGCGAAGACATCGATGAAGGCGCGGCTGACATCCTGCATATGCTCCGGATCAACCACAGAGGCCGGGTCGGCGAACAGGCGGTTCAAAAGCTCGCCCGAAATGGTTTCCGCGCTGTACTGACGTCCTGCCAGGACATAGGATTTGCCGAGGATGCGGTAGATATCCTTGATTCCGATATATGGGTTATGCTCCGAAACGGGATTCAGGGTGCCGGTCTCGGTCGAATAGCAGTGCTGGGAAATCCTGGCCTTCGGCAGTTCTTTCTGAAGCGACGCGCAGAAGGATGCCATGCTCACAACGGCTCTGGGGACAGGGGATGTGCTCGCCTCGATGTCGGGCGAGCCTTTGAATACGTCGGGAAACTGTTCGACCATTCTCTGTGCCAGCATAGCGTGCTGCAAAGCGCCTTGCGCTGAGAGGTCGCCGCCGTGCCCCTTCAGCGAAGGGTAAACGGCCGAGTACTCGTCGAACATACGCTGCCCGTCTGCGGTAAGGGTCCCGGCGTCATGCGCAGTCTGCAGGGCGTTCATTACGGTATCATAGACCTTGTCGTCTGTACAGTACCTTGCTCCGTGGCGGCCGTAATGGCTTATATAAAACGGTTTGAAGCCCTTGGGCGCGGGAGTCTGTCCGACTTTATCGAATGCGTACATGGTTGTGGTCCCGAATCCGCATTCCCCGTAGCCGTATGTGGCCTCCATACATTTTTGGAAGACTTCCCTGTGCTCGAGCATCCATATGGTGTTGCGCGGCTCGCCGTCGGTGTTGCCGGGAACGGTTTCCTGCACCTGCTTCCCGCCGAAGGCTACATTCTCCATAAAGTCGTACATCTGCTCGAAGCCGGTATAGCAGAACAGGACGTTCACCATATGGTCGCCGCCCTCGTAGCGGATGTAGCGGTACGATGCTCCGCACTCTTCAAGGCTGGGGATAAGGGCGAGAGGGCCGTATGACGTGAAATCGGAGGGCTCCCCGGCGAACATCTTTCCGATAACGTCCTCGGGTACGTTACCGTCGTCAACGGTGTGTGAAAGTATGGCCTGCGAGTCATCCTTGCCTTCGGAAATCTCTTCGTCCACGGTCCCGTGCACGAACAGTATCGGGCAGGGCTTGCTGCCCCATACGGGCTCGTCAGCGCCTTCTTTCCACAGTCCGCCTGAAAGGCACATCACGCCTGCATAGTTGAATCCGCGGGGCAACCGTTTGCGGGCGAGTTTGTCTGCGTTGCAAATCAGATATTCCGCATTTACGCTGTTCACGGCTCCGGCGCTGCCGCCGGTAATCACCATCTTTGCAGGGTCGAAGCCGTACTTGCCGGCTTTTTTGATTACGAACTTCGTGGCGTCGAAAATGTCTTCGAGGGCGATTGTGGTTGCGTAGTTCATGCAATCGTGAAGCGAATAGCTTTCGGGCTTGACCGAACCATTGCAGATGTACTCGAAGCCTTCGCGGTAGTCAACACTGACGCACACATAGCCTTTGTGTGCGAAATGCCTCAGCCACACCTGGCTGATGGTATTCCTGTCGAAAGTGCTGTTCCAGCCGCCGCCGTGGTTGTAGAGAATCACCGGTTTGTCGGGAACGCCGGCGAATGCGGGGTCATAGTAGATGTCGAGTTTGAGCGGCTGCCCGTCGTCACCCACCCGCTTCGAATATTCGTAGGTGTCGGTAACGAGAAGAGAATCCTTCACCGGGCCGAAAGCACCGTGCTCCTCTTTGTTGTCCTTCGGGAGTTTGACTCCGTAGTCCTTCAGAACCAGATTCCTGTGCGAGCCGAACCACTGGCTGTTCCAGGATTCGCCGTCGTCGTTGCCGGGGACCGTTTCGGCAATGGGCTCGCCGCCGATTACATTTCGCTCGATGAAATCGAACATAACGTCCCTGTGGGTGTGGTAGGGGATGAGGTTGATCATATGGTCACCACCCTCGAACCGCACGTACTTGTATGATGCTCCGATCTTCTCCAATCCCTGTACCAGAGCGTCCGGGCCTGAGAAACAGGTGTTCACGGGTTCTTTTACAAATGCCCTTTTCGTCATTCTTCCATTGACAACTCCGGCATCTTTGAGCGGCTGGAGGAAATCGCCTGATGTGATTTTTATCGGCTGTACCAGGGGGTCGGCCGCTCCGTGGAAGAACAGGATGGGGCACGGGGTCCTTTTCCATTCCGGATCGTCGGTTCCTTCTGACTGAAGGGCTCCGGCGAGGCTCATCACGCCGGCGTAGTTGAATCCTTCCGGAAGATGCTCCTTTGCGAGCGGGTCGTCGTTACAGATAAGATACTCAGCGTTGAGGCTGTTGCAGGCTCCGGCGCTGCCGCCCGTGATTACGATGTGATTGATGTCGGCCCCGTATTTGTCTGCGATGCCGATGAAGAATGTCGTTGCATCGAACACGTCCTCAAGAGCCATCCTGCTTGCATAGCCGATGCAGTCTTCAAGGGAGTAGGACTCGGGTTTGTATCGGCCTTTGGCTATGTATTCCAAGCCTTCGCGGTAGTCGATGCTGATGCACACGTAGCCTCTGTGGGCGAAAAACCTCAGCCAGCCCTGGCTGCAGACGGTTCTGTCGAAATAGCTGTTCCATCCGCCGCCGTGGTTGTAGAAGATTACAGGCTTGCCCTGGACATCGGAGAACGTGGGGTCGTAGTAGATGTCCAGTTTCAGAGGTTTCCTGTCATCTCCCTTGTTCGGGGAATAGACATAGGTGTCGGTCACGATGAGGGAATCCTCTGCCGGACCGAAAACCTTATAGACAAATTTCTTCTCAAGACTTGCTCTGATGCAACTCTGTGATGATACGGCCAGTATGGCGCAGAAAAACAGGAACTTTATAAATCTTTTCATGATACGAATATGCCCAAAATTTTTGTTTTTATATCACTTGTGGACAGAAATGACAAATTATTATACAAATAAATAAACATTCAGCCGATTAATGTGAGTAAATTGCAGCATGTTATTTAAAAATATGAATAAATCTTTTTGTATGCTGATCGTAGCACTCGTAACTGTTTGCGGGTGCGGGAAGAATGTCGTTGAGGTTGAAAGCGGACTTCTCAAGGGAGTCCCCTCCGATGCCGGGGCTGACGTGACGGTTTTCAAAGGTGTCCCCTTTGCTGCCGCTCCGGTGGGAGAACTCAGGTGGAAAGCGCCGCAGAGCGCCCCTGCCTGGAAAGGTGTCAAAGTGGCCGATACGTTCGGCCCGGCGGCCTGGCAGCCGTTCTCGGACAATCACGAAGGCGATTTCTACTGGTATGAATTCTACACCGGCGGTTATCCGCAGGTTAGCGAAGATTGCCTCACTCTCGATATCTGGAAGCCTTCTGACGCCAAAGCAACGGCCAAGTTGCCGGTGGCGGTGTGGATACACGGCGGCGGCCTCCAGTCGGGCTGGTCATCGGAGATAGAGTTCTCGGGCGAGGACTGGGCAAGGAGCGGGGTAATACTCGTTTCCATCAATTACCGTCTTGCCGAATTCGGATTCTTCCTTCATCCCGCTGTGCTTGAGGAAGATCCTGAGAGCGCGGGCAATTTCGGTTTCCTTGATCAGATAGCCGCCCTGAAGTGGGTGAAACGCAATATCGCTGCGTTCGGAGGCGATCCTGACAACGTGATGATTTTCGGGCAGAGTGCCGGCGCAATAAGCGTTATGAATCTTGTGTCTTCGCCTCTGGCCGCCGGACTTTTCAATAAGGCGGCTATGCAGAGCGGCGGATTCGCAAGCAGCAATATGCTCGGCGCCCGCTCCGTCGAGGGGTCTCTGTACGCGGCCAAGGCTCTGGCCGCCGCTGCCGGTACGGATGATATCGCGGCCCTGCGAAGCCTGAGCGCCGAAGAAGTGCATTCATTCGCCGAACAGGCGCGCCCCGTCATCCCCTTCCCGTTCCCGTGGTGGAATACTGCAAACGGCACATCCTTCCCCGATTTCCGTCGGGCATATCCTGCCGGCGGGGTCGCTGACGTTCCTTATCTTCTTGGCGGGGTGGCCGGAGACTGGCTCGGCCTCGGTGACGGTATGGATGAGTTTGCAGCGGCACGTGCTGCGGCCGGCGGAAAGCCGGTATATATCTACAATTTCAACAGGCCCCTTCCCGGAGAAATCCAGGCCGGCGCATTCCACGCCTGCGAACTGTGGTATATGTTCGGAACTATGGAGTACAGTTCGCGTCCTTTTACCGAAGACGACCTGCGCCTGAGCCGCGATATGGTCAGGTACTGGACCGATTTCGCCAAGACCGGCAATCCCGGAGGCGACTGGAAAGCCTGGACCGAAGAGAATCCCAATCATATGATTTTTAACGCTGAATAATGATGAAACATATTCTTTTCGCATTCGCATCTCTGATGCTGACGGCCGCCTGCACTGTGCCGTCTTCGACTGAAACCCTCAAAATGGAGGCTGCTTACGGCAATACGGTTGTCAGAATCCAGCGTCCCGAAATGCGCCGTGGCGCTAAGGCTCCGGTCGTGATAATCTGCCACGGACTTACCGGTCACAAGGATGAACTGCATCTCACCACGCTCGCGGATTCGCTTCAGAGCTATGGCGTGGCTTCCGTGCGCTTCGATTTCAACGGCCACGGCGAATATGACACCCCGTTCTCGCAGCATACCCTTGCGAAGGAAATGGACGACCTTCAGGTTATTTTCGACTATGTGAACAGCCTGCCCTGGGTCGATACAGGCAGAATCGGCCTCACCGGGCATTCCCAGGGAGGTGCTGTGGCCGGTATGAAAGCCGGTGAACTAGGCGCGGACAAGGTTAAGTGTCTGGCTCTGCTTTCGCCTGCGGCCTGCATCCACACCTATGCCCTGCAGAACACTTTCCTCGGTCGCCCTCTCCCCAAATTCGAGGAAATGCCGGACTCGATTACTTTCATAAAAGGGCTTTCCCTTAATAAAGAGTATTTCAGAGTTGCACGCGAAATGGATATCCATGCGCTGACAGCTCCGTACTCGGGCCCCGTTTGTCTGCTTCAGGGCGATGCCGATATGCCCACTCTTTTTGAAGACGCGCTCAAGTACAAGGAATATCTGCCCCAGATGGAAATATTCATAAGGGAAGGATACGACCACTGCTATACGTCGAACCAGGGAGAAGCACTTGTTCCCGCAATTCATTTCCTTGTGGATAACCTGAAATAATTTACGGATATATGAAGTGTTTTTCCGGAACAATCACAGGCTTGGTCCTGTCCCTTCTTTCCGTCGTCAGCGCCGGAGCACAGGATGGTATCGTTCTTTCGACGCATCCGAAACTGCCATCCGACATATATGTTTACAGAACACCCGAGCCCGGGTATGAAGGCAGGGGAATGTTCTACCGGCCGGTCTATTACGTCTTTCCTGACAGCCGCTGCAGCATTGAACAGGCTGGTGCGCTGCTCGGTGAACTCGGCCTTGCCCAGGGTGAACCGGGTGAGAATCTCGGAGCAGTCTATTTCATAAATCCTGTCGGGGAAAAGTATGATGACAAGGCCGATTTCGACCGTTATGAGACAGTATTCAACTCTATGTGGGTTGCCGTAAACCTGAAAGTCATAGGCATAGGCAACGGCGCGACTTTCGTCAACAGCGCCATTGCCCCGAAGGCGGCCGAGGTCGCAGGCATTTTGAGCATCGGAGGCAAGGCCCCCAAAAAATACGTTCCCGGAAACACCGTGCCGGCATATATCGCAGGCAGCAACGCTTCGGCCGTGGCAAAGGATTACCGTAAGCGCAATGCAGCAAGCGATGACGAATTCCTGCAGGTGGTTCAGGCTGCCCCCGGGCTCAAGGGCCTCGGTGAGATTTTCGCCGATGCGTGGGACAAGCTTCTCTGCAAGAATGTAAGATACACCAATTACGGGCATACCGGTTATATGGGAGCCCAGCTCGGACAATACCCCGAGTACGAACTCGAAGTGTATATGATTCCCGAGAGGCTGGGTCTCAAGGTCAATATGGTCGAACGCGACCTCGGCTTTACCGGCAAGGACTATCTGTGGTACGAGTATATGCCGCGGACCTTCGAGGATGCAGCGGAGAAAAGCGTGCCGATGGTTGTGCTTCTTCACGGTAATTACAACGATCCGCGCACCCAGGCCGAGACTTCTGGCTTCCTGAATCTCGCCGCCGAGGAAGGTTTCTTCGTGGCGGAGATGGAATGGCAGGGCGGCCGTCCCGGAAAGTATGCCTGGATGGGTATGGACGGCGTCGAGAGTGCCATCAACGACATCCTTTCACGTTATCCCCAAATCGACCCTTCGCGTATCTATGCCGAAGGGATGTCTGCAGGAGGATTCAGCTGTACAGCCGTAGGAGTGCACAAATCGTATCTTTTCGCTGCCGTCGGCTGCCACTCCGGCGGAGTTATGACATCCTATTTCGGCGAGAAGGCCATAATGGGGACGGGCTATTCGGAAAAATCCCTGAATGACGATGCCGCCCAGAAGCGGGGGAAAGTCACAGTGCCTTACTTCTATATCTCCGGCACGGCCGACGACGCTGTTCCTTTCGTGACCAATATGGGTATTCGGAACCCTATCGTTCCCAACCCTCCTGTACCTCCCGAGGAGAGTTTCGGATTCAAGGCCTGGCAGCTGTATCAGAGGCTCAACGGAGCCCCGGTCAGCACGAAGGTCGATTTCTCAATCGATCCGGTCTTCGGCATAGAACTCTCCGACCGTCTTACCACACGGGCAAAGGGATTCACTGTCGATCAGGGCGATATCGTTGTGGATGACGTACCCGTATGCCGTCTGGTTGCGGTTGACAACTATGGCCACTGGAACTTCGTGCCCGGTGCAAGGATGATGTGGGACTACTTCAAGATGTTCTCGCGCGACCCCGAAACCAAGGAACTTATTTTCTGCGGGAACTGACCGCCTTGTGCGCCGCTTTGCGGCAGATGCGGGCGTCTCGGGCACTGACGGCCTTCGTGCCCGCTTCGCTGCCGTCAGGCAGGTAGCTGTTGCCCACCACGCTGCGGCCCGAAAGTGCCTCATACCAGGTAAGTGCGGCGATATAGCGTCCCTTGCCGAGGCTCAGATGGTAACCGTCGCGCGTGAGGTCGTAGTCGCGCAGTGCGCGCCGTGCGTTCTGAATCGCCTCCCCGGTAGGAATGATGCGGGTGATGCCCACTTTTGCGGTCTGTTCACTGACTGTTCTGCGTATTGCTTCGAGCATTTCGCGCTGGTCGCAGCCGTAGGCGGGGAAGTCGGGATGGTCCGAGCCCACGGCATAGGCCCAGGTCTGATGGAAGACCACCTCCGCTCCGGGCGCGTTGGCGCGTACCCACTCCACCAGTTCGGGAAGAAGCGTGTACGATTCGCCTTGGCCCGAAAGGCCGCTGACCTGCTGGACGGATACGAAATCCCAGTCCTCCATCTTTATGGCATCGGAAAGCTTGCAGTTCTCGACGACTTTCTTGCTGCCGTCAGATGCCACGAAGGTCAACTGGTAGGCGGGGGAGTCGTTGCGCAGATTCTTCACGTGCCTTTCGATAGAGCATCCGCCTATGTACATATTGCCGATGACCATTGTTGTGCCGTCGGCCGCGGCAATCTGGTGAAGGTTCTGCGGAGCGGAATCCTGCGAAAAGCTGTTGCCTATGGCAAGGACCCTGACGGTATCGGGCCTTGCGGCCATCTGCGCTCCGCTGCGGGGCGCTCCGGCGCTTGCGCAGGGGCTGGCAAGAAGCACCAGCACCGCTGCTATGATAATTCGTGCGTTCATATCAACCAAAAATACAATAATATCGGCGAAAATCAATAACTTTGCTCTGTTAACCCCGGCGGAGCCAGCCGCTCTGCCGCATTGACCGACAATACGCATATGAAAAAAGCATTCGCAATCATCGGCGGCATCATCCTGGCACTCGGAGTGGCAGTAGCCGCAATCTGGGGCAGGGAAATCGCCACCATCTCCACAGTCGAAAGCGTGGACGGCAACAAGTATCTTTATACCATGGAGTACAAGGCTGCATACGACCTCGACGACGTCATCGCTTCGGATATCGACAGCAACACCGCGCTGCTCGGCTACATAGTGGGCCGCATAGGCAAGGGCATCCCCATCAAGGTGTCGGCCCCGAAGGGCTTGGAAGTGAACTGTACGAGTTTCCAGGCCGACAAGGCAGGTACCGAAGGCTATCTGTACGGCCGCAACTACGACTTCTTCAAGAACCCCACGATGGTTACCATCTCGCGTCCCAAGAGGGGATATGCCTCGATAGGCGTGAGCGATATGTCGCATTTCGGATACTCTCTTGAGAAACTTCCCGAGAAGTTCCTCTCCAAGGCACTGTGCCTCGCGGCCATCTACGCTCCCGTGGACGGAATGAACGAGAAGGGCCTCTGCACGTCGATAATGGCTCTGCCCAATATGCCGGCACAGCAGGAGAGCGGCAAGCACAAGGTCGGCACTACTATCCTTATGCGTCTGTGGCTCGACCGCTGCTCGACCGTTGACGAGGCGCTGGAGCTGCTCGCGCAGTACGACGTGCGTCACGATGTCGCTGCGGGTTCGGGCTACCACTATATGGTTGCCGACGCACTGGGCAATTGCGCCGTGGTGGAGTTCGACAAGGACGACGGCTGGAAGACTATGGTCGTACGCAAGCCCGAAGGGGACTGCTGCATGCACGTGACCAATCACCTTCTCGATCCGAAGTACTATTCCGAGGTTCCCGACCAGAGCGTAGGCAACACGCACAGCCGCAGCTGGTGGCGTTACGAAACGGCAGGGGAGTACCTCGCCTCGCATGAGGGCATGCTCACGCCCGAGCAGGCCGCGGAGTGCCTCGCCCTCGTGCATTGGAAAGACCTCGTGTGGGACAACGGCATGGTTGAGGACACCCAGTACAGCTGCGTTTACGACCAGCAGGAACTCACGCTCACCATCCGCAACTGGAACGAGTACGAAAAGCCGGAGAAATTCAGGCTTTGAATGACGGTTCTTGTTGGGAAATCTTCAGTTTAAGCTTAATATTTGCTATATTTGCCCCCCCCCTTGAAATAAAAAATAGTTGATGAAAGCGTTGATTCTTAATTCCGGCCTTGGCCACAGGATGGGGATGATTACAAAGGAGCATCCCAAGTGTATGACGGAGATATCGCCGAAGAGCACCATTCTGAGCCGTCAGTTGAACCAGTTGGTATCTTTCGGGATAGAGGAAGTGGTCATAACCACAGGCTATTACGATAAAGTGCTGGTGGACTATTGCAATGCGCTCCATCTCCCGCTCAAATACACGTTCGTAAACAATCCGGTTTACGACAAAACCAATTACATCTACAGTATCTTCTGCGCAAAGGCTGAACTTCAGGACGACGATATCATCCTGATGCACGGAGACCTCGTCTTTGAGAATCTTGTGATGGAATCAGTCGTCAACTCCGAGTCCAGTTGCATGACGGTCAGCAGCACCCTCCCTTTGCCCGAGAAGGACTTCAAGGCCGTTATTGATGGTGACCGCATAGAGAAAGTAGGCATCGAGTTCTTCGACAGGGCTATGTCTGCCCAGCCTCTTTACAAGCTCAAGAAAGATGACTGGAAGGTTTGGCTCGACAATATTGAGAATTTCTGCAATAACGACAAGCGTAAATGCTATGCCGAGAATGCCTTCAACGAGGTGTCGGACAAGTGTGTGATCAGGCCGCTGGACGTGAAGGATATGCTTTGTGCCGAGATTGACACTCCCGAAGACCTTGAAGCCGTTACGGCAAAACTCAAGGCGGTCAGTGAACGCACGGTCTATATGTGCTTCTCAACCGAGTATCTGCATTCAGGGCATATTGCAATCATCAATAAAGCAAGGCGGCTCGGACGCCTTATCGTGGGCGTCCTGTCGGATGAGGCCGTGTCCAGCTACAAGCGTTTCCCGCTGATGCCTTTTGACGAGCGCAAATCACTTATAGAGAATATCGCCGGAGTGGAGAGAGTCATCGAGCAGAAGACGCTCAGCTATGCCGATAACCTCAGGGCGCTCAAGCCCGATTACGTTGTCCACGGGAATGATTGGTGCGAAGGATTCCAGAAGGCTATCCGTCAGGAAGTGGTCGAAATACTTGCGGAATATGGCGGACGTCTTATCGAATATCCATACTCCAATAATCCCAAGTACAAGGAACTGGATGCAGCACATCGTGCCGAACTGGCCATGCCCGACATCCGCCGGGGCCGTCTGCGCAAACTCATCAATATGAAAGGCCTTGTAACTGCCATTGAGGCGCATTCGGGCATCACGGGGCTTATCGCCGAGAAGACAACTGTCCTTCAGGATGGAAAAGCTTATCAGTTCGATGCCATGTGGATAAGCTCACTCTGCGACTCGACGGCGAAGGGCAAGCCGGATATCGAACTTGTGGATATGACCAGCCGCTTCCGCACCATCGACGATATTATGGAAGTGACCACCAAGCCGATAATCTTCGACGGTGACACCGGCGGGCTGACCGAGCACTTCGTATATACCGTCCGTTCTCTTGAACGCATGGGTGTAAGTATGGTAATCATTGAGGATAAGACCGGCCTCAAGAAGAACTCGCTCTTCGGCACGGAGGTCAAGCAGACCCAGGATTCGATTGAGAACTTCTGCGCCAAGATTCAGGCTGGAAAGAAAGCTCAGAAGACAAAGGAGTTTATGATATGCGCCCGTATTGAATCTCTGATACTGGAGCAGGGAATGGAAGACGCACTCACGCGTGCCTTCGCATTCAGCGGGGCAGGTGCCGATGCCATAATGATTCATTCCCGCAAGAAAGACCCGGCCGAGATATTCGAGTTCGTGGAAAAGTTCCGTCGGAAGAACCTGACCACTCCCATAGTCGTGGTTCCGACATCGTTCAACCAGGTAACCGAGGAAGAGTTCAAGCAGCGCGGCGTGAATGTGGTGATTTATGCCAACCAGCTGACCCGAACCGGATTCCCCGCCATGCAGAACGCCGCCCGCACCATCCTGGAAAACCACCGCGCCAAAGAGTGCGACGATATGTGTATGCCAATCAAGGAGATAATAACCCTTATCCCTGAAGAATAACTATGGTAAGACCCGAATTCTTTGTAAATACGCTCAAGGAGCATCAGATAGATTTCTATGCCGGTGTGCCGGATTCTCTGCTCAAGAACATCTGCGCATACATTACCGACAACCTTCCCGCGGAGCAGAACATTATCGCTGCGAACGAAGGCGGGGCAATGGGAATTGCGGCCGGTTATCATCTGGCAACAGGCAGAATCCCCGTGGTATATATGCAGAACTCGGGCGAGGGCAACATAATCAACCCGTTAGCCTCACTTACCGACAAGGAAGTTTACAATATCCCCGTTCTGCTCGTTATCGGGTGGAGGGGGCGTCCCGGCGTCCACGACGAGCCGCAGCACGTCAAGCAGGGCAAGGTGACCACCGGTCTTCTCAACGCTATGGGTATCAACTATGCCATTCTTCCGAAAGATGAAGAAGGCGTCGCAAAGCAGATAAAGCTCGCCGCCGACTATATGAAGGCGACAAACGAGTGTTATGCTCTTGTTATCGAAAAGGATACGTTCGAGGAATACAAGCTTCGGAATGTGGTAGCCAACAATCTCACTATGACTCGCGAAGAGGCCATTCGGAAGGTGGCTTCCAATATCGAAGATAATGCCTGTATCGTTTCCACCACCGGAATGATATCACGAGAGCTCTTTGAAGCGCGTGTTGCCTGGAATCAGGGTCACGAGCGCGATTTCCTGACCGTCGGTTCGATGGGCCACGCATCTCAGATTGCCCTCGGAATCGCTCTGCAGAAGCCTGACCGCCGGGTCTATTGCTTCGACGGCGACGGTGCCAGCATAATGCATATGGGCAATATGGCGATAGCAGCCTCAATGAAATGCAGGAACTTCGTTCACGTCGTGTTCAACAATGGCGCTCACGATTCCGTCGGAGGTCAGCCGACGGTCGGGTTGAAGATCGATCTCTGCGGAGTGGCCGGGTCCGTGGGTTATGCGGCGACATACAGTGTCGATACTATGGATGCCCTTGAATCGGTCCTCGCAGAAATTGGAAGTGTGGATGGGCCCGTCTTCCTCCAGGTGTGCGTCAGGAAAGGCAACCGCAAGGATCTCGGCCGCCCCACGACAACTCCGGTCCAGAACAAGGAAGCCCTTATGGCGTTCCTCAACAAATAAGCTCTATGCCTCAGCACATTGTCAATGGAATAGACAACCTGCCTCGGATTCTGAATGAGTTCAACTGCAGGAAACTTTTTCTTGTGATTGACTCGTCCTTTCCGTTTCTGAATATCAAGGCTGCGATTGAAGCATTGACTGTTGAGAAGGTATTTTTTTCGGACTTTACCCCTAATCCTCTTTTCGAGCAGGTGTGCAGGGGAGTTGACCTTTTGAAAAAGGAAAATTGCGATGCAATTCTTGCCGTTGGCGGCGGGAGTGCCATAGATGTTGCAAAATGCATAAAGCTGGCGGTGCTGGCCCGCGAGGGTGACAAGGCACTTATCCCTCCGATTGTTCTGAAAAGAGTGGAGATTGATGGCTCGCAGTTGCCGCTGATAGCGGTTCCCACGACTGCCGGCACCGGCAGTGAGAGTACCCATAACGCTGTAATGTACTTCGAGGGTGCTAAGCAGACCGTCACCAATGATGGTGTGCTGCCTGAATGTGCGATTCTGGAGCCATCGGTATTGAAGACACTTCCGCTGTATCAGAAGAAGTGCACTATGATGGATGCTCTTTGCCAGGGAATCGAAATCTGGTGGTCGGTGAATAGTACGGAAGAAAGCTATGAGTACAGCAGGAAGACCGTTGAACTCATCGTGCAGAACTGGCGCGCCTATATCTTCGACAATGATTCCGCCGCTGCCGCCCGGATAATGCTCGGTGCCAACTATGGCGGTCGCGCCATCAATATTACCGCAACCACAGCCGCTCATGCGATGAGCTATAAGATTACATCTCTGTACAAATTTCCTCATGGACACGCAGTGGCCGTATGCCTTCCGGAAATATGGGAGTATATGCTCGGCAATATGGACAAGTGCATTGACCCCAGGGGGGCGGAGTATCTTTCCGGTATTTTTATGGATATTTCCAACGCTATGGGAGCGGAGACTCCGGCGGAAGCTGTCTGCTCGTTCAGAAAGATGATGGCGGAAATGGATATGAAACATCCTGTGGCCACGAGCAGGGAAGAGGAACTCTCTGTCTTGAGCACCTCTGTTAATCCTATTAGGTTGAAGAATAATCCGGTAGGGCTGGACGCTGTTGCCATCAGGGCTCTGTACGAAACCATAATCGGTAAATGATGACTTGTCGGGTATCCATTCGACGTTGGGTGAAACATCGCCTCGCATGTCTTTCGCGTCTGATTCCCGTGCATCTTGCGATGGCCTTTTCCCGTCATCTGCCCTTCTCCCGTCATCTGCCCTTCTCGCGCTCTGCTGCCGTTGGAGTTCTTCTGATGCTTTCTTCCGTAGGGGCTGGGGCGCAGAATACGCAGGATACCTTCAGCTTGTGGAGTTTTGTTACATTGAAAACCGATATCGGGGAGCGTTGCTATGCGGGACTTTTCATCGAAGACCGTACCAACGACCTTTCAATGATACGCCCCATATTCGGCGTGCGCCTCACCCCTTGGCTTAAGGCAGATATCGCCCTGGACCAGATATGGAAGCACGACAGTTCGCCCGCCTTCCAGCAGATTCTTCTCTCTGCGACGGGCACCTTGAAGAACGGCCCCTGGAGCGTCTCCGTCCGCGAACGCTACATCTGTTCGTTCAAGCCGGTTGACGACGCTCTCTTTGACGATGACCTCCCGGGCGTGGGCTCCGGCTCGTCTTCCTTAGGCTCGTCTTTGGATGCAGCCCCGGGCTCCGGCTCGTCTTTGGATGCAGCCCCGGGCTCCGGACCGTCTTTGGGTGAGGGTTACTACAAATTCGGCGACGACAGCTATTTTACGCTGGGCCACATTCTTCGCAGCAAACTCACTGTATCATATACGACCGAGCGCGGCATCTGGAAACCCTATCTTGCCGTTGAGGTATTCTCGTGGGACTGCTGGAAGAAAACCCGCTATTATCTGGGCTCCGACTTCAAACTCGGCGAGCACAGCACTTTCACTCCCTTCTACATGTACTACACCTTCGCCGGAAAATCCTACGGCCAGCACACCCTCGGCCTCGGCCTTCAGTACAGGTTCTAGAATTATCGATGGATACCCTGCTTTAATATGCAAGGTTATCCATCGTCTGCCTTGAGTTTTCCTGAAAAGAGGCCCCGGCAATAATCGGCATCGCACTCCGCCGAGGGGCGGAGTGACCGCGAAACCCCCGCCAGCAAAGCTGGCCCTCCCCCTAGCCGGGGGTGGCACGATTCGCTGACACTCCGCCCCTCGCCGGCCTGCTCTGCGGCCCTCGCGTTTTCCGAAAAAGAGGCCAAAAGTCGGAAAACTCTGCTCTGCCCTTGCGTTTTCCGGAAAAGAGGCCAAAAGTCGGAAAACTCTGCTCTGCCCTTGCGTTTTCCGAAAAAGAGGCCAAAAGTCGGAAAACTCTGCTCTGCGCCCTCGCGTTTTCCGAAAAAGAGGCCAAAAGTCGGAAAACTCACATCAGCCTGCCTTGTGTTTTCCGGAAAAGAGGCCAAAAGTTGGAAAACTCTGCTCAGCTGCCCTCGAGTTTTCCGGAAAAGAGGCCCCGGCAATAATCGGCATCGCACTCCGCCGAGGGGCGGAGTGACCGCGAAACCCCCGCCAGCAAAGCTGGCCCTCCCCCTAGCCGGGGGTGGCACGATTCGCTGA
>JAZLKT010000005.1:0-6670 GCA_045597785.1 Candidatus Cryptobacteroides sp. | reverse complement strand
AAATTCATCCCTTCCCCCGATTTTGCACTGAGTCTTGCATATGACGGCTCTTATCCGGCAGTTGATGTCGATCGCCAGACAGCGCTTCGCTTTCTGCACCGCGACACTCTGGTACTCGGTGATGCTCCGCTCGGATTCGTGCTCATTACCTATCTCGGACATCCGCTCGGCTTTGTCAACAACCTCGGCAAGCGTTGCAACAACCTTCATCCGCAAGGTCGTCGCATTCTTATGAATGTCGGGTGAAAGCCGCCGGGACTTTCAGACTTTAGAGGAAAGGTAGCCGTGGATGGCGCGGGCGGCGCGACGGCCGGCACCCATTGCGAGGATTACGGTAGCGGCGCCGCTGACTGCGTCTCCGCCGGCGAATATGCCCGGGCGGGCCGTGGCGCCGGCAGGGTCGGCTACAATGCAGCCGCGCCGGCTGGTTTCGAGCCCGTCGGTCGTGGAGGCGACAAGCGGGTTGGGCGATGTTCCGAGGGCCATCACAACGGTATCGCACTCGATATCGAATTCGGAACCGTCAACCGGGATCGGACTGCGGCGGCCGCTTTCATCAGCCGGCCCTAGTTCCATACGGGTGCAGCGAAGGGCGCGGGCCCATCCGTTCTCATCGGGAATAATTTCCACCGGGCAGGTAAGCATCTTGAAGACGATACCCTCTTCACGGGCGTGACGCACCTCTTCACGGCGGGCAGGCAGTTCGGCTTCGGTACGGCGGTAAACGATGCTGACCTCCGCGCCCAGCCTCAAAGCCGTGCGGGCGGCATCCATCGCGACATTCCCTCCGCCAACGACACAGACCTTGCGGCCTACGTGAACCGGAGTTGCGGCACCCGCTTTCCATGCATGCATCAGATTGCTGCGCGTAAGCAGTTCATTGGCGCTGAATACGCCGCAAAGGTTCTCGCCTTTTATTCCCATAAACTTCGGAAGCCCGGCTCCGGTGCCTATGAATATGGCCTCGAACCCTTCTTTGTCGAGGAGAGAATCGACCGTTACGGTACGTCCGACAAGTACATCGGTTTCGAGTTTTACGCCCAACTCGCGTAAGGCTCGCAGTTCGCGCTCCAGAACGCTGTCCTTGGGAAGGCGGAACTCGGGGATGCCGTATGCCAGCACTCCGCCTGCCTTGTGCAGAGCTTCGAAAACGGTGACTTCGTGCCCGAGGCGGGCAAGATCGGCCGCACAGGCAAGTCCGGCGGGGCCGCTGCCTATCACAGCGACCTTATGCCCGCTCGGAGCGGGGATGGAGACCTTGGCCGAATTGGCGTTGTCCGCCACGAACCTTTCGAGCATTCCGATTGCGATGCTCTCGCCCTTCACTCCCATTACGCACGCGCCTTCGCACTGGTTTTCCTGCGGGCAGACCCGTCCGCAGATAGCCGGGAATACGGAATCCTGTGCAATGATTGCGGCTGCGCCGTCAATATTGCCTTTCTTGATTTCTGCAATAAAAGAAGGAATGTTTATGCCCACCGGGCAGGCCTGGATACAACGTGGCTTCGGACAGGTCAGGCAGCGTGATGCTTCCGCCGCGGCCTGCTCGGGAGTGAATCCGTTGCAAACCTCCTCGAAACTGTGTGCACGAAGTTCGGGAGCGAGTTCGGCTGCCTTTATCCTGGTATTCCTATCCATTGCATCCGCATTTTGAATTTGCTGCGGCCTCTTCGGCGCGGTACTGGCCCTGACGGTGGAGAGCCTCGTCGAAATCGACTTCGGCACCGTCGAATTCCGGTCCGTCAACACAGGCGAAACGCATTTTCCCGCCCACCGATACGCGGCAGGCACCGCACATCCCTGTTCCGTCAACCATAATGGAATTGAGCGAAACCGCCACGGGTATTTCGAGAGCGCCGCAGGTACGGGCGGCGAACTTCATCATTATCATAGGGCCGATGGCAACGCAGCGGTCATAGTGTCTGCCTTCTGTGCAAAGGGCCTGAAGCCTGGCCGTCACAAGGCCGTGAAAGCCACGCGAGCCGTCATCGGTGCAGATGTGCAACTCGTCGCAAACCTGCGAAAGCTCGTCGGTATAGATGAGCAAAGACTCATTTTTTGCTCCAAGAATAACCTCGACCCTCGCGCCATGAGCGTGCAGCCATTCGGCCTGGGGAAAGATGGGGGCGGCACCGAGTCCGCCGGCAATGAGCACCCAGTTTTCGCCGCTCACGTCACGCTTCACGAAATCGGAAGGATTGCCAAGGGGGCCGAGGATATCGGCATATGAATCACCGGCGTCAAGGGCGACAATGCGTTTTGTAGAAGCGCCAATTGCCTGAACGACAACGTTTATCGTTCCCTCCGCGACAGAACTTCCGCTTATGGTAAGAGGTATGCGTTCGGCTCCGTCTTCAGAAATGGCGATAAGGAACTGCCCCGGCAACGCGGCCGCTGCGATGCGCGGCGCATGAACGATGTGGCGACACACCGACGGAGCAATCATTTCTTTGGAGAGGATTTCGAACATAGACCCAAAGTTAGCAATAATTTGCTATCTTTGCACCCGCCTGCATGAATCTCTTTTGCAGCGCTCCGGTTCCGTAGCTCAGCTGGATAGAGCAACAGCCTTCTAAGCTGTGGGTCACGCGTTCGAATCGCGTCGGAATCACACAAACCCCGCGGGAAGCCTCCTGCGGGGTATTTTTTTTGAGGAGGAATATTTTTTTGCTCTAACTGCGCCCGGTTGGTGTCAGTTAGAGCAAAAAATCGGACTAAAAGTATATTTGCATATTTCCGGCGTCACGGCTCACCTGCCGCGCGAAACAGGTCACGCCAATCAGATAAACATCCTGGTGTTCTCGCGGTAGTCTTTGTAGGCGGGCTTGTTCTGAAGCTGGCGCTTTTCCATCAGGGGAACGCTGATGAAACGGAACATCGCAGTCATTGCGACGGGTCCGGTAATGAGCCAGGTCTCCACCTTGAGTCCGTAAATAGATACAAAGATGAGCCAGATTCCCCACCACATCATTATCTCGCCGAAATAGTTCGGATGACGCCCGTGCTTCCACAACCCGACGCGGCAAACTTCCCCGCGATGCTCGCGGCGGAATCTGTGAGCCTGGGTGTCGGCTATCAGCTGAATCGATGCGGCTCCGATGCTTATGGCGAAACCCAGCCAGGTCAGGATGCCTGCCTGTGCGTCCGCCCTGCCCAGCAGCTCTATCCCGGGCATCATGCAAAGGAAAACCACTACGGTGGGCATCATGTTCAGTCCGAAGAAATTGATGATCTGGAATATCGGGCCGCTTTGGGTTGTGCGGTACTTCGTATAACGCCAGTCCTCGTGGTCAAGGCCACGGAAAGTGTATGCCCAGTTGCCTGTAAGTCGTATGGCCCAGTACCATACGGCGAGAAGCATAAGTATTGCCGGAAGCGAGAAGTTCCCCGTCTCGAAAGCAAAGGCCGTGAGCATAAGCGGCGGAGCGACACTCCAGTACGGGTCATATACCGATACGTTCCGGAACACCAGACCCCATGCCCACACAAAAACGGTGGCGATGGCATCGGCAATGAAAAGATTCCATGCCGGGCTTCCGGCCCAGTGCTGGAGATAAACCAAGTACGCGATTACCGCAGCCACTACATAGATGGCCAGTAGAATGATGAAACTGTTTTTCCGTGAGATTTGCATAGCCGGCACTCTTTAATCCAATACAAATATAACGATGTTTTACAAAAAAACGGAGCGGCCATTGCGGTCGCCCCGTTTCGTATATGCAAGTGAACTGCTAGAGTTCGCTCAGTTCGGTAATCTCGTCGTCTTTGTGGGTAACGATGATGTCCTGGTAGTCTTTGAGACCGGTTCCGGCAGGAATCAGGTGACCGCAGATGACGTTCTCCTTGAGGCCTTCGAGGTGATCGACGCGACCGCGGATGGCGGCTTCGCTGAGCACCTTGGTTGTCTCCTGGAATGAGGCTGCCGAGATGAAGCTGTTGGTGCGGAGGGCTGCACGGGTGATTCCCTGGAGCACGAGTCGTGCTGTAGCGGGACGTGCATCGCGCACTGCGACAGTCTTCAGACCCTGGCGTGAGAGAGATTCATTCTCGCTGCGAAGTTCGCGGGCGCCAATGATGTCACCCTCTTCGAACTTGATCGAATCGCCGGCGGACAGGACGACGCTCTTTCCATAGATGGCATCATTGACATCCATGAACTGCATCTTGTCCACAAGCTCTTCGGCCAGGAACTCGGTATCGCCCGGATCGGTAATCTCGACCTTGCGCATCATCTGACGGACGATGATCTCGAAGTGTTTGTCGTTGATCTTCACGCCCTGCAGACGGTAAACTGCCTGAACCTCGTTCACAATGTACTCCTGAGCCTTGACGGGACCGAGTATGTTGAGAATGTCGGTAGGCGATACTCCGCCGTCCGAAAGGGGAGTTCCGGCCTTCACATAGTCGTCTTCCTGAACCAGAATCTGCTTTGTCACGGGGATGAGATACCTCTTTTCGAGGCCGCTCTTGCTCTTGACGATAACCTCGCGGTTACCCCTCTTCACGGCACCCATGATAACCTGACCGTTGATTTCGGAGAGAATGGCGGGAGTTCCGGGGTTGCGTGCTTCGAAGAGCTCGGTGACGCGGGGCAGACCTCCGGTGATATCAGAAGCCTTGCCGAATGCGCGGGGAATCTTGACGACAACGTCGCCAATCTTGACCTCTGCACCGTCTTCGACCATAACGTGGGCTCCTACAGGAAGGTTAATCTGCTTGATGGTCTGCCCATCGGCGCCTACGATATTCATTGCAGGGTTGCGGGTCTTGTCTTTCGATTCGATGATGACCTTGTCGGTCGATGTAGCGAATTCGTCGGCGGACTCCTTGCGGAAGGTTACGCCTTCTATCATGTTCTCGAAGCGGACGGTACCGTTGCTTTCGACGATTGTCGTAGCGTTGTAGGCATCCCACTCGCAGATGCGCTCGCCCTTCTTCACGGTGTCGCCGTCCTTGAAGTAAAGGATGGAACCGTAGGGTACGTCATAATGCGAATATGTGATTCCGGTGTTCGGATCGACGATGCTGAGTTCGGTCATACGACCTACGACAACGGTCTGCTTGTCTCCGTTTTCGCCACTGCGCTCGATTGTACGGAGTTCCTCGAATACGAGACGTCCGTCATACTTGGAATCGATGCTCGAATCGGCTCCGCTCGAAGAAGCGGTACCACCGACGTGGAAGGTACGCAGGGTAAGCTGTGTACCGGGCTCACCGATTGACTGCGCTGCGATTACACCGACAACTTCGCCCTTCTCGACCATGCGGCTTGTAGCAAGGTTGCGTCCGTAGCACTTGGCGCAGACACCCTTGCGGCTTTCGCAGGTGAGCACCGAACGTATTTCAACCTGCTCGATGGGGAGGCTGTCGATGAGGTCGGCCTCTTTTTCGCGGATCTCTTCGCCGGCCTTGATGATAAGTTCGCCGGTGAGAGGGTTGAATATGTCGTGCACGGATGTGCGGCCGAGGATTCTTTCGCCGAGCGACTCGACAACGTTATCCTTGTCCTTGATGGCGGTAGCGATAAGTCCGCGGAGTGTGCCGCAGTCCTCTTCGGTGATAATCACATCGTGGCTTACGTCCACAAGACGCCTTGTAAGGTAACCTGCGTCGGCAGTCTTGAGGGCGGTATCGGCAAGACCCTTACGTGCACCGTGGGTACCGATGAAGTACTCGAGCACGGTCATACCCTCCTTAAGGTTGGATACGATAGGGTTCTCGATGATGTCCGCTCCGCTGCCGCCGGCCTTCTGGGGTTTAGCCATAAGTCCGCGCATACCGCAGAGCTGCTTGATCTGCTGGGTTGAACCGCGGGCGCCGGAGTCAAGCATCATATAGACGGGGTTGAAGCCCTGGTCGTCGGCAGAAATCTGCTTTGTAACGATACCGGTGAGCTTGTTGTCCACGCTCGACCAGAGGTCGATGACCTTGTTGTAGCGCTCGTTGTTGGTGATGAAGCCCATTGCGTACTGGCCCTTGATCTTCTCGACTTCCTTGTAGGCGTCGCTGATGAGGGTTTCCTTCTCGGCAGGGACGAGAACGTCTCCGAGGTTGAAGGAGATACCGGCACGGAAGGCCTGGTCATAACCGAGGTTCTTTATGTCGTCAAGGAACTTGGCGGTACGTGACACGCCGGTGTTCTTGATGACGAGTGTGATGATCTTGCGAAGCGACTTCTTGCCGAGGATTTCGTTCACGAAAGGAACTTCGTCGGGAACGAACTGGTTGACGATGATTCGTCCGGCAGTGGTTTCGACGGTTTCGGTGCCCTTCGAAGGGTCCATCTTGTCCTTGGGGATGTTCACGAAAATCTTCGCGTGCATGTCAATCTTCTTGGCGTCGAAGGCGATAATCACGTCTTCAGGGCCGTAGAAGTGCATTCCCTCACCCTTTGCGCCCGGACGGATCTTGGTGATATAGTAAAGACCGAGAACCATATCCTGCGAAGGAACGGTGATAGGCGCTCCGTTGGCGGGGTTGAGGATGTTGTGCGAACCGAGCATCAGCAGCTGAGCCTCCATTATGGCGGCGTTGCCGAGCGGAAGGTGAACGGCCATCTGGTCACCATCGAAGTCGGCGTTGAAGGCCGTACATGCGAGAGGATGCAGCTGGATGGCTTTGCCTTCGATCATTCGGGGCTGGAAGGCCTGGATACCGAGACGGTGGAGGG
>JAZLKT010000004.1:0-8213 GCA_045597785.1 Candidatus Cryptobacteroides sp. | reverse complement strand
ATTACATTCCTCGACGGGGTGGCGCAGCGGCGTCCGTCATTGTTTCTGCCGGACTTGATGGCTATGCAATCGTCTCCTGTGTAGAAAGTGCAGTCCTCGATTAGCACTCCGTCACAGGATTCGGGGTCGCAACCGTCGTTGTTCGGCCCGAAACTGCACACGGTCACACCGCGCATCGTGAAGTTGCGGCATAGCAGAGGATGAACCACCCAGAACGGCGAATTCTTGAGGGTCACGCCCTGGATAAGCACGTTCTCCGACTCTATTATATTTATGAGCTGGGGGCGAAGGTTCTTTCCCTCGCCCATAATGCGGGCCGCGAGGGGAGTGCCCGCATCGTTGTATTTCATCAGCAGTGGCCTTCCGGTGTTGCCTTGTGATGGCATTCCCTTAACATAACCGAAGTCCTTGCGGCCCTTCATCCACCACCAGTTGTCGTTGTCGGCCGAGCCGTCTATCACGCCGCTGCCGGTTATGGCGATGTTAATCTGGCCGCAGGCGTAGATGAGGGGGTGGTAATTCATACAGTCAACCCCTTCCCAGCGTGTGCGCACTACGGGAAGATAATCCTGCGGATTGCCTGAGAACTTGAGCGTTGCGCCCTCGCAGAGGTGAAGGTCAACGTTACTGCGAAGCGTTATCCCGGCAGTATTGTAAACGCCTGCCGGAAGGGCGACGACTCCGCCGCCGCGCTCACTGCATTTCTCTATCTCGGTGTTGATGACCTCTGTGTACGTTGAGCCGCGCAGGGCCTTGACTGCGGCTTTCGAACCGGGCGCTGCGATCCAGGTCGTGTCGGCTTTGAACGACGGGGCGGTGATGGATGCAAGCAGGCTGTCGTAGTACTCCTGTGACCATCCCTGGGCGGTGGCAGGAATGCACAGTGCGAGCGACAATAACAGGATTGTGGTTTTTCTGGACATTTATTGCAGGTATTCTGTCAGTTCTTCGATATTCTGTTTGCGCAGTTCTGCGACTATCATCTTTGCAACGGTCTTTGCCCCAAGATAACTGTGGCGCGATACGCCTCTCGTCTCGACATCCTTATCTCCCTCCAGAACATAGAAATGTTCTGCCGCCTTCTTCTCCCCGAGGCGCGAATACAGTGCGGAGGTCATAGTCGTGAGGTCTATGAGGTAGCATCCCGTTTCCTTCGCCACCTTACGCATGGCATCGGGATAGTCGCCGTGCGTATCGACCAGTTTCCCTCCCGAGAAGTTGTAACGGGCGATGGGCGTGAGCAGGATGGGAGTCCCCCCCTTGCTCTTGACGGTTTCGACAAACAGTTTCAGATTGTCGTAATATGTGCCGTAGGGGTCGGCATAACGGGTGGGGTCGAAATCCTTTTCGTCGTTATGGCCGAACTGTATCATCACCACATTGCCCTTGGAAATGAGGGTGCTTGCAGCATCCCAGCGTCCCTCTTCGATGAACGATTTGGTGCTGCGGCCGCTGCGACCCTTGTCGAGGATGGTCAGCGTCTCGCGGAAATATGGGGTCAGCACTTCGCCCCAACCGGCATAAGGTGTGCTGGCCGGATCGAACCCCAGGTTGTTCTTGCGCGAACAGGACTGGTCTCCGATGATGATGAGGGTCTGCTGCTGTTCGGGCAGTTCGGCGCGGCTTCCGGTGGGCAGAAGGAGCAGCAGGCAGGCTATGATGTGTTTGGATTTCATATACCGAGTAATTTTTTTGCAGTTTCGGCATCCTCCTTCCAGTCCCATTGGCCCTTGGGGTAGGGTTTGTCGTAGGAGTCGTATTCTTTCAGTATGACTTCGAGCGAGGCGGAGGCTTCGTCGAGATATTCATCGGGGCAATCCGTCCTGCTCCCCCAGTAGAGGGCGGCAGCGGCACGCCTGAGGCGTATGGTCATGAGTGTGCGCTCGTAAAGGCGGATGAGTTCTTCGTATTTATCCGGGGAGAGGACGCTTTCCGCTTTGCGTATCTGTGCAAGCGATTCTTCGGTCTTTTTTTGCGAATAGGCGTATTCCTTGTCGATGAGGTACAGATACTCTTCGGTCATGCATTCGGCGGGGGAGGTCCAGCCGTAGGATATGATATGTTTCATCTCTGCGGCATAACGCCCGCTGAGTTCCTTGCATTCGGCCGGGGCGATGTGCTCGACGATGTCTCTCCAATAGTGGAATGTCCGGTTGATGTCGTGTCCGATGAAAACCTCAGGGGAATCTGTCCAGCGGCCGGACACGTGGCGGGAGTAGATGGACATATTGTCGAATGATAGCTTCGAGTGCGTGGCCATGTTGAGCCCCATAACGTACATACACGACGTGAGGATGTCATAGGCATCTCTGAATACGGGCTCAAGCAGAACTTCCGCTCCGGCTCCGTAGCGTTCCGAGATGAAACGCCGGTAAATCTCATCCGCGTTCACCTCCGGGTCGTCCGCTACGCATTTCAGGGCGAAGATGTTGATTTCCGCCGGAGTGCCCACAATCTGGGTGTCGCCATAGCGGTCGGTGCGGGCGGTGTATCCGATTACATTCGGGCGGCCGACATAGTCTTTCATCCTTTCGGCGAAAAGTTCGGGGACCATTCCCGCTATGATGCACTGGCCGTGGAATTCACCGCAGCTGTCGAACTCGACTATGGTAGGACGGTCTATAGTGCCGATGAGCGGGTTGTGCGGATGTGTGAGGAAAAAGTCGTGCGGAGTCTCCTTCATCATCAGAACGATATCGTCCGATTCGGGAAGAAGATTGATGCACGCCGTTATTGTTGCATATTCATCGCGGCTGTAGGCGAAAGTGCGCAGATACAGTTTCTTTCCGAGTTCCTTGCAGACGACTTCCGACACTGCGCCCACCACGGCGGCAATCTTCTCCTCGCCGGTTTTATAGCGCTGCGAGACCTGCTGTTCGGCCCTGGCTCCGGTTTCGATGAACGTAAGCACCAGACCGTCGGCTTCAGGCACGCGGGCGAGCATGTCGCGGTAATCGTCTTTCAGCCATTCCCAAAACGCCTCGTTGTCGAAATCGAGCCTTGTCTTTTTACCGTCCTTTACCTTGAATTCCGCGGGATAATAGTCCATTTTGTAAAGACAATGGTCCCAGAGCACAACCTCTGCTATGCCGGCGGAATGCGCTTCGTCTATGAATGAGTTGACCAGGGCGGCCTTCTGCTTGTCTTTGACTTCGCACAGGTCCATCACAATCTTGTGCGAAAGCTGCAGATGGTTCACACCGTATTCCGCTGCGGCCCCTATTGTGCGCGAGGCACCTTCGCGGTCATCGGATGTGAGCGTGAAACCTCTGAGGGGAACTGCTGCGAACAGGGCCGGAACGTGGCAGAGCAACAGGATGAAGCACAATAACCTTCTCATAAAAATCTGCATCAATTGAATATTGTTACCTTGCCGTTGCAGGCATTCGTCTTGACGTTCGCCGCCACGGCGAGATGGTTTACTGCCGCCTCGAAATCGTCATCACTGCCTATGGACAGAGAAAATTTCCTTGCCATAAGAGACAGGTCTGAAAGCTTCAGTTCCACACTATGCCCGTATTTTCGCTCGAGCGTATTGATTATGTCGCTGAAGCACATTTCCGAGAATACGACTTTGCCGTTGTTCCAGGCAAAGCAGGATTCCAGGTCCGCGTTGTCGATGTCCACGACGTGAGCGGTCTTGTCGAAGATGATCCTTTCTCCGGGCTCGATGGTAAAGGGCCTTATCGATGCGTCGGGTTTGTACGAGACACTGCCTTCGCTTAATGCAATCTCCACACGTGTATCGTTCGAATACGTCCTGGCGTTGAATACGGTGCCGTATACGGTTATCTCTCCGCGGTCCGATGTCTTGACGGAAAGGGGAGAGCTTGATTTCTGGACATAGAATGCGGCCTCGCCGTCCAGGGTGACAGAGCGGTTGACGGCGCTATAATTCCTGGGCACGGACAGGGTACTGCCGCTGTTCAGGATGACCTGCGTCCCGTCTTTGAGACAGACGGCACGCGTCTGCCCGGCTTCGGTACTGTATGTCTTCGAAGACGAAATCCAGGCATTGGATCCGACCCACAGGGTCAGGGCGAGACAGGCCGCGGCAAATGACCATCCGAAGGCTCTTCTGCGGGCAAGTCTTCTGCGGGCTTTCTTGCGGGAGAAATAGTCGCCGGCCTTGACGGAGACGTCGGCCATTGAGGACAGTTCTACGGCTGAAATGCTGTTCGAAGCAATCACTTCCAGCAGTCGTGCGCAGTCGCTTTCCGCAATGTCGGCCGAGAGCCAACCGGCTATGAGATTTGCAAGTTTTTCATCCATAATCAATTGTTCGTCAGATTGTTTTCCAGTTGTTTCGTAAGGGATCGTATTGCACAGAATATATGCACCCTGACAGTAGATTCCGAGATTTTCAGGCGGGCGGCTATCTCTTTGTAGGAATAACCTTCCTGTTTGTTCATAATGAATACTTTACGCGTCATTTCCGGTAAGGCGCCAAGGGCCTTTTCGAAAAGAACGTCATTCTCCTGCTGGATGCACGGCAGATCGGAGGACGAATCGGAAATCATTTCGGCCAGCTTGAGCCTGGCTTTTTCCCCTTTCCGTCCGCGAAGAATCTGCAGACAGCGGTTCCGTATGCAGACTGTGACATACGCCTCGACATTGTCGATATTCAGTTCGGGCAGTTGAAGAAGGGTAAGGAATACGTCGGATACCACATCTTCGGCTTCCTGTTCGGAGCCGAGGAGAATGGCGGCGTATGAGCACAGTCGCGGGAAAGCGCTCCTGTATAATTCCTTGAGTTCTGCGGTCATTAGTTGCGTGTCACTGTTAATAGATGAATAAACCGGTGTTTTGTTTAGTGCCCGAAGCTTTTTTTTGCAAAAAAAAGAGGACGGCCGTGTGGGCTGTCCTCCTGAATAGTCATTTCAGCTGCTTTACAGAATCAGCATCGCGTCGCCGTAAGGGCCGAAGCGGTAGCCTTCCTTGAGGGCGACTTCGTAGGCATTCATCACGTTGTCGAAGCCTCCGAATGCGGCTACGCTCATGAGCATGGTCGATTTGGGCCTGTGGAAGTTGGAAACGTATGCATCAGGGATGCTGAAATCGTAGGGAGGGAAGATGAACTTGTTGGTCCAGGTGTCGTTCGGGCGAATCTCGCGCTCCGTGGTAACATAGGTTTCGAGTGCGCGTACGACTGTGGCTCCGATGGCCACAATCTTGCCCCCGTTCTTCTTCGTGCGGTTGATTTTGTCGGCAGCCTCGGGAGTGATTATCATCCTCTCGCAGTCCATGCGGTGCTTGCTGAGGTCTTCGACATCTACTTCGCGGAAGTGCCCGAGACCCATATGTACGGTGATGAAGGTCTTGTCTATGTCTTTGAGAATCATCCTGTTGAGGAGTTCTCTCGAGAAGTGCAGACTGGCTGCTGGAGCGCTCACCGCGCCTTCTTCGCTTGCGAAGATAGTCTGGAAATTCTCGGCGTCTTCAGGTTCGGGATGCTCCTTCACCCATTCGGGAACGGGAGTCTCGCCGAGTGCGAAGAGGTCTCTCTTGAACTCGTCGTAGGGCCCGTCATAAAGGAAGCGCAGAGTCCTTCCGCGCGAAGTGGTATTGTCGATGACTTCAGCCACCATACTGTCATCCTCGCCGAAATAGAGTTTGTTGCCGATGCGTATCTTGCGGGCGGGTTCGACTATGACGTCCCATAGCTTCTGCTCGACATTGAGCTCGCGAAGCAGGAATACCATAATGTCGGCTTCGGTTTTTTCTTTCTTGCCGAAGAGACGGGCGGGGAAGACCTTGGTGTTGTTGAGGACGAACATATCGCCCTTCCCGAAATAGTCGATTATATTCTTGAACTGACGGTGCTCGATTTCGCCTGTGTCTTTGTGGAGTACCATCAGACGGCACTCGTCCCTCCAGTATGAGGGTTCGCGGGCTATGCGGTCATCGGGGAGATTGAAGTCGAATTGTGAAAGTTTCATAAACCTTTAGTTGAAATACACTTTATATATACGGCAACTAATGGCGGAAAGTTTCACTCGGGACGAAACCCGGGCCGAAAGTTTCACACTTTGGCTTCGCGGAACACTTCCAGTATCGACGGGAAGGTGTTCTTGAGGAACGGAGGAAGGCTCGATTTGGCTACCCAGGCTGCCTTGCTTATGTCCTCTTCGGTCTGCGGGGTCAGGTCCGAGGGGTTGTTGTAGAGCATCTCGTACCACCAGGTGTGCTTGAGATGCCAGATACCGTCGCGCAGATAGCAGTGGTCGGTGACGCATATCAATCCGCCAAGTTCCAGCTGCTCGACTCCGGTCTCCTCCTGAACCTCGCGGAGTGCGGTAACGGCTATGTCTTCGCCGGCCTCCTGATGCCCTTTGGGCAGATCCCACAGCCCTCCGCGGCGTATGAGCAGGAAGTCGCCCCTGCGGTTCGAGACAAGCCCTCCGGCAGCGTTCACTTCCTTGAACTCGTGGCAGAGGCTGCGATATGTCCCTTCGGTGTCGACCGATGGGATATAGATGCGCGAAATGCTCTGCCCGACCTCGAACATCGCCACCAGCGTGCGTATGTCGAGGATGCTCCCCGGATGGAATACAACGGCGTTGGGGTCGGAAAGCCTTTCGTCTCCCGGCTCGCAAATGATAATGCACCTGTGCTCGAAATAGATTTTATGCATTGAAAAATTGCTATCTTCGCGATTGCAAAAGTACAAAATAATTATGTCAGCACAATATACCAGCAAACACGGGATGGTTCTGAAAACCCAGAGCGAGCTTTATATGGGTTTCGTCGACCTGCGCGCTTTCAAGAATATGCTTCCTGCCGACAAACAGACTTCGGTAGATGCGACATACGACACGCTCAGTGCGGTCGTGCAGGGCTTCCGTATAGGTGTCAAGGTGGTCGCACGCGAGCCTTTCCACCTCGTGGCATTCGAGGATGACGGTGCTCCGTTCCATTTCAGGGTGGAATTCCATTTCGATGCCGACATAGCTCCTGTCCGCACCGATTTCCACATCGAGGTCGATGCTGACCTTAACATGATGATGAAGATGATGCTCGGAAGCAAGATACAGCAGGCCATCGACCAGATTGTTGACGGCCTCGTAGCCGCATCGGAGGGCAGGATGCCCGAAGGCTTCGATCCGTCGTCTTTTGGCGGAAAATTCTGAGCTCCCCGCCGATGTCCGATTCATCCGTTTCCATACGCCTCAATCCGTTCAAACTCGGAGACGCTTTTCCCGTGGCCGGGACTCATCCTTCGGCCTGGCAGGACTCCGCGTCCTCCGGTTTACAGCCCATCGCCGGACAGGCTGTCGCGCCCGCTGCGGCCGATCCGTTCCCGCAGGGTACGCCCGTACCATGGAACCGCTGGGGCCGCATCCTTTCCGAAAGGCCCTGTTTTACGCTCGACCCGCTCTTCCATGCCGGTTGCTACTATGTGCAGGACAGTTCCGCGATGTATGCCGGCCATATTTTCCGCAAGGTAATGGCGCGCCTGGGCGATGAGCCCAAATTCCTGCGCGTACTCGATCTCTGCGCGGCGCCGGGCGGGAAAACCACCGATCTGGCCGCGTCTCTGCGCGAAAGCCTGGGCGGCAGTTTTCTCCTTGTGAGCAACGAGGTGATGAAGGCCCGTGTGGGTGTGCTCGACGACAATGTTGCACTCTGGGGCGACCCCAATGTTGTGGTGACGAGCGTCGATCCGGCAGCTTTCGCACGTCTTGGCGGATTCTTCGATATTATCGTGGCCGATGTGCCCTGCAGTGGCGAGGGAATGTTCCGAAAGGACGAGCGTGCCGTCAAAGAGTGGAGCCCGGCGGTGGTCGATCTGTGCGCGGCGAGGCAGAAACGTATCCTTGCCGATGTCTGGCCGGCCCTGAAGCCCGGAGGATGGCTGGTTTACAGCACCTGCACCTACGAACGGGCTGAAAATGACGACAACCTGCTCTGGGCCTCGCGCGAACTGGGAGGCACCATCCTTGAGCCCGAAAACGAATTCGCCTCGTACGGAGTTGAGGCTACCGAGTGCGGCAATCTGCTCAGAGCCGGAGTTGCCCCCGGTGAAGGCCAGTGGGTCGGTGCTATGCGGAAAAATGGCTGGATTTCCTGCCCTGACGGCTGTCCCGGCTCCTCGTCAGGTGCTCGCTCCGTCTTTTCAGCTCGGCCGTCCGACGCTTCCCTCTCTTCGCTGCATCCTCTCCGGCAGGGTGTAATGAAGGGCATGCAGAAGGGTGACAAATTCATCCCTTCCG
>JAZLKT010000003.1:0-9466 GCA_045597785.1 Candidatus Cryptobacteroides sp. | reverse complement strand
CCGGTATAGCCCGTACGGCTGATGATAACGCGCCCGCCACGCCCGTCCGCCGCATTGCAGAAGGTGTAGAACGTGAGCGCACGGGCACAGTCGAAGCCGAGCTCTCCGGTCACGGCCTTTTCGGCCTGAGGGCCCTGGACGGCGATTTCGCCCCAGGACTCGCTCTGATTGTCGATTGTCACATCGAAGCCCTCGGCGCAGGCCTTGATCCAGGCCACATCCTTGTCGATGTTCGATGCGTTTATGACGAGAAAGAACGATTCGCTGCCGAACTCCCTGTACACGAGAAGGTCATCCACTGTGCCGCCGTCTTCGCGGAGCATCATCCCGTAAAGGATCCCGCCCTCGGAGAGAGTGGACACGTCGTTGGTGAAGATGTGATTGACAAACTTCAACGCCTCGCGACCGCTGACGGCAACCTCGCCCATATGGCTTACGTCGAACATACCGGCAGCAGTGCGCACGGCATTGTGTTCATCGGGAATCGAGCTGTACTGGATAGGCATCAGGAAACCGCCGAAAGGGCTCATCCTGGCGCCAAGGGCCACGTGGCTGCCGTACAGGCAGGTCAGTTTCTCGTCCATTGAGGTAATGTTCAGACTTTTTTCGAATTACGGAAGATGGTAGCGAGCGACAGGCCGGAAATGATATGCCAGATACCCCACCAGGCGGTAACGAAAAGCATTCCTCCGTAAAAAATGCCGGTCTCGGGATTGTTCCACATCTCGGGCTTGAAGATGGCAGGATTGAGGAGCAGGGTAAGGCCGAGCCCCGAATTCTGAATGCCCACTTCGATGGTGATGGAGCGGCGGTCAATGCGGGGCAGTTTCAAAAGTGTTGCACCGAAGAACCCGGTTCCGAATGCGCAGGCATTGTGAATCAGCACGAGAATGAAGATGAAGATGATATACTTGACGAACATCTGCCAGTTAGGGATGAACATTCCGAGTACCATAACCACGAAAACAACTATACTGAAGATGCTGAAAGGCTTCTTGATCTTGGCGGTGACGGCGGGCAGATAGTGCGAGAAGAGCATACCGAGAATGATGGGAATGCCAAGAATGATGAACACCGTCTTGAATATTTCGTTGAACGGAATCTCAAGCTGGGGGATGGTGAGCGTACCGGTGAGCGAAGCGAACTTCAGGTAGAGGTTACCCCATGCCCAGAAGTTGAACGGAGTGATTACGGGTGCGAACACTGTCGAAACGGCTGTCATCGATACACTGAGCTCGATGTTTCCCTTGGCGAACGAACTCATGAAGTTCGAGATGTTTCCTCCGGGACAGCTTGCGACAAGCAACATACCGAGGCAGACCATAGGGGTGAGCCAGCTGTTGAATATCATTATGATAAGGAAAGTCACAAGCGGGAGACCGAACCACTGCAGGCAGACGCCGGTGATGATTGATTTCGGTTTGACAAAGATGTTCTTAAGGGTTTCGGCCTTGATATCAAGGGCGATGCCGAACATAATGAGTGCGAGAACGATGCTCATTACAAGACCGGTGCCGCCTCCGAAATTGAGGACCACCTGATCGAGCGAGGAAAGTTGTTCTTTAATCATAGGTTTTGAATTTTAGTTTCTGTTTCCGAATATGGCGGTGCCCAGACGTACCATAGTGGAGCCGTGGCGCACTGCAAGCGGCCAATCGGACGACATTCCTATCGAGAGCTGATTGAAGGAAGCGAGTTCGGGGAAAGTGTCGACCAGATAGGCCATATATGAATCAATACGTTCAAAGTCGGCCTCTACGGTAGCGGCATCGGTAGTGTTCGTTGCCATACCCATAAGGCCTCTGAATACAATGTGCGGGTAGTTTTCGGCATCGAAGAGGATGTCCATGATTTCCTCTTCGTGCATACCCTGTTTAGTTTCTTCCGCGCCGAGATGCATTTCGAGCAGCACTTCGATGCGGTGCCCGTCGGCCGCACAGGACTTTTCGATTGCATCAAGCAGATGACGGCTGTCGACCGACTGAATCATAGTTGCATAGGGTAGCACCATCTTCAGTTTGTTGGTCTGCAGATGTCCGATGAAATGCCACTCTATGTCTTTTGGAAGTGAGGCAGCCTTTTCGGCGAGTTCCTGCGGGCGCGATTCGGCAAAAAGCCTCTGCCCGGCAGAATATGCTTCCAGAATGTCTTCGGAGGGCTTGAATTTGGACACAGCCACAAGGGAAATCCCCTGCGGCAGAGCGTTTTTTACCTCCTGAAGATTCTCCTTAATCATACTTCTGCACCGAGGTGATGGAGAGCATTGCGCTCATATCCTTTACAAGATTGGCATTCGCCCTGGAGCGCACCTGTGCGAAAACGTGCGTGTCGAGCGGGTCTTTTCCGAAGATGACCTCCGGCATGCCGTTCGACCAGCAGACCACCGCCGAGGCGCCTTCGAGCGTGACCTCCCCCGCCTCGTCTTCGGTTTCTGGGTCGATGAGCGAGAGAGTCCATCCATTTGAATACGGCTGATTGCCGACAGCCCACAGAATTTCGCGGTCAAAATCGAGCAGCGCATCCTTCACGCCTCCCTTGCGTATGATTGCGGCAAGTTCGCGGACTATGTAGCCGCGGGTGAAGATTCCGAAGTCGAGGGCATCGCCACCACGCGACGAAATGTCGAACAGATTGGAAGTACGTATCAGGTATGCCTCGCAAATGCGCAAGGCCTGCTTGAACTCGTCGCTGGTTTCGATATCGGTTTTCGATGCATTGAGCACGCACACTTCGCTTCCCGGGTCAGTCATATCGAAAAGATGACAGATGGCGGCGGTGCGTTTCGTAATCTGCCCCCAGATTTCGAGGGCCTTCTTTTCCTTGACGCCTACAAGCTTGATTTTCAGCGTGCCATCGCCCAGAAGGCCGTAGATGCGACCTTCAAGAGCGCTGGTGCTTGATATGAATTTGCTTTCGGTTTTCATGGTAATTGTCCGTTAACGGCGGCGCTGCTGGGCACGCATCTGCTGTTCCTGCATCTTCTGGGCCTCTTCGAGCTTCTGCTGCCACTTGCTCTTGGGGAGCGGCTTGCCTCGCGACGCCTCCACCTTGGCGAGTACCTTCTGAGGGTCGATGCTCTTCTTGATAATCCACATCTGGAGCATGGCGATAAGCTGTGAAAGCAGATAATAATATGAAAGACCGGATGAAAGGTTGTTACAGATGAAGAACATCATAATAGGCATCATCCATACGGTCATGAATTTCATTGAGGCGGCCGAAGGGTCATTGCCGGCAGGCTGACTGGCGGTGGTCATCTTCGAATAGAGGAACATCACGACGGCCATAAGCAGGGCGAATAGCGAGAGGTGGTCGCCGAGCAGAGGAACCCGGGCTCCGAAATCGACGATGCTGTCGTAGCCGCTGAGGTCCTCAGCCCAGAGGAAACGCTGCTGACGCAGCTCGATCGAAGCCGGGAAGAAGCGGAACATCGCCCAAAGGATAGGGAACGTAAGGAGCGTGGGCAGACATCCGCCGAGAGGCTTGACTCCCGCCCTCTTGTAGAGGTCCATCGTAGCCTGCTGCTTTTTCATCGCGTCTTCCTGCTTGGGATATTTCTCGTTAAGGCGTTCGAGTTCGGGCTTGAGAGCCTGCATCTTCACGCTGGAACTCAACGACTTATAGGTCAGAGGGAATACGGCGAGTTTGATGAGAATGGTCATAATCAGGATGATGAGACCGAAGCTCGCTATCCCCTTATGGAGCCAGTTGAAGAGAGGGATTATGACAAACCTCGTGAACCAGCCTACGAGCCATCCTCCCAGAGGGATGATCTTCTCGTACTTCTGGTCGAAGGTCTTGAGGGTCTGGAAGTGGTTGGGGCCGATGTAGAATTCGAGGGGTACGCGGACCTCGCGGTCGGGCCTGAAGTCGATGCGCATCTGGGCCTCGCAGGTCATCAGATTGTGGTCTGCATCATCTTCGCCGGCATATTCGATGCTCAGGTTTCCAGAAGCGAACTCCTGCGGAGCGCGTACGATTGTACTGAAGAACTGCTGCTGGAACGCGAACCAGCTGAGTTTGGAGCCTATCTTCTTGCTTGCACTGCGGCCACGGCCGAGTTCTTCGGGCTTGTCCTCGCCGCTGTAGTACCAGTTGAGTTTGGAATACTGCGACTCGTTCTTGTAGCCCTTCTCCATCCTGGGAACGATGGTCTTGAAGTCTATGTCGAAGGAGCCGACGTTGCGGGGGATGCTGTTCATGCCGATGAATGCGAGTTCAGCCTCTACGGCGTAGGAGCCTTCGCTGATTGCATAACTCTGCTCGATATAGCCGCCGTCGGCGAAGTACAGACGCATCGCGAGCGTGCTGTCGGTGTGTTCGGCAACTTCGAATTCGAAGTTCGCGGTGTTGATGTATTCACCAGTATAAAGCCTTACCGCATATTCGTTTCCGCCGGGGCGGAAGATGTATAGGTCGGTGCTGTCGTAGTTGCGGAAATCCTTGATCCGGGCGCTCCAGGGCATTGCTCCCCTGGTGTTGAACTGAAGTTCGAAGACATCGTTTTCGAGAGTCAGGATTTCGCCCAGGCCCTCGCTGGCCTTTTCAAGCGAAGCGTCTTTGTAGATTGACTGGCGGGCGGAACTCTGCTGCTCCGCTGCGGCGATTGTGGCCTGCGCGGCCTCGGCTATCTGTGCGTTGCGCGCTGCTTCGACGCGGGCAATCGAGTCCTGCTGCATCTGCAGCGCATACTGTTCCTTACCTTTTTTTGCCTGAATGGCTGTGAACCCGAAAAGGACCGCAACCATCAGAATAAAACCTATTATTGAATTCTTATCCATTTATCTCTTCGTTTCGTATCTGTTCCTTGAGTGCGGCGAGGTCGGCCTTGGCGGCGTCGATCTTGGCCTGCATCTGCTCTATGAGGGGTGCGGCATTCTTCGATGAGGCGAAGAAGCCGAGGTTGTTCTCGAGCGTTGCTATCTCCTGCTCCATTGCGTGATATTTCTTGACAAGCTCGGCGTGAGGGTCGCGGGCGGGTTTTGACGCTAAGGCAGCCTTGCGCTGGTGCTTGATGGTGAACTTGGACTGCATAGCATCGCGGTAAGCTTTGACGATGTTGTCCTTTTCCTTGAACGGCACGTGGCCGATGGCTGCGTAGCGCTGCTCGAATTCGTGCGCGGTCTGAGCCTCGTCCTCACCATCTTTGGGTGCCCATGCCTCTATTTCGGCTATGAGGGCCTTCTTTGCCTTGAGGTTCGCATAGAAGTCGTTCTGAGGCTTGGCGTTCTTGTCGCGCTGCTCGAAGAAATAGTCGCACTCGGCACGGAAACGCTTCCACAGCTGTTCGGCCTTCTTGCGGGGGATGCTGCCCACTTCCTTCCACTGCTTCTGCAGGGAGATGAACTGGTCGGTGGCCTGCTTCCACTCTGTGCTGATTTTCAGTTTCGCGGCCTCGGCGATGAGGGCTTCCTTCTTGGCTATATTCTCTTCGAGGCTGTCCTTTGCCGCGGAGAAGAACTCTTTCTTGCGCGCGTAGAACGTGTCGCACGCGGCACGCAGGCGCTCGTATATCTTCTGATTGTCCTTGCGGCTGGCATAGCCGATCTGCTTCCATTCCGCCTGAATCTGCTCGATTTCCTTGCTGAGCGAGTTCCACAGACCTGGCTCGTTGATATTCTCGCGGGCAACGATTTCCTCCACCTTCTCACAGAGGGCTTTCTTGGCCTCGAGATTGGCGGCGTACTGCTCTTTAAGCGACTCGAAATGGCTCTGGTACGACTTGTTGATGGCAGCAGTGGCTTCCTTGAAGCGGTTCCAGATTTCTTCGCGGACATCCTTTGCCACGGGGCCGAGGTCTTTCCATGCCTCGTGAAGCTTCTGGAGCGAAGCGAATGCGTCAACGACATTCTCTTCCCCGACAAGGGCCTCGGCCTGCTCGCACAGAGCCGTCTTGGCTTCGAGATTCTTCTTGAAGTCGAGGTCGCGGAGGTCGTGATTGATCTGGACCATATCGTAGAAACGCTCCACGAGGAACTGGTAGGTATCGTTGATTACCCTGTAGTCCGATGCGGGCACGGGGCCTGTCTCACGCCATTTCTGCTGTATCTCCCTAAGTTTGGGGAATGCCGAAGACACATCGTCAAGGGGGCTTTCCACCAGAGTCTTGAGCTCGTCGATAAGGGCGGTTTTCACTTTCAGGTTATCAGTCCTCTCGGCGTCCTGGGTCTTCACGTACTCGGCACGCTCTTTCTTGTAATCGGCATAAACTGCCTTGAACTGCTGTTCAACCTCGTCATACTTTCCGGGGGCGGACTCGAGGGCGGCCTCGTCCTGAGCCTTGAGCATCGAGAGACGCTTGTAGAATGCCGATTTCAGGGCTTCCGCCTCTTTGCTGCGCTCCATGCGGTCTTCGCTGGCACCGAGCATACGGAAAGAGATGATTATCTCTTCGAGAGTCTGATTTTCGATTTCGTTGATTGCCATTTCCATTCGTTTTGTTGTAAGCCTACAAATATACAAATTTATGCGTATTTTTGCGCTATGCGAATAGATATTCTGACCGTGGTTCCAGAGCTTCTCGAAAGTCCGCTGAGCCACTCGATAGTGGGAAGGGCCCGCAAAAAGGGTCTGGTTGAAATATACGTACATAACCTGCGCAAGTACGGTATCGGTCCGCGCAAGAACGTCGACGACTACAGTTATGGCGGCGATGCCGGAATGGTGCTGATGGTCGAGCCGGTGTACCGTATGATCGAAGAGCTTCGCGCCGAGCGCGATTACGATGAAATAATATATATGTCGCCCGACGGGCAGATTCTCGACCAGGGCATCGCGAACACCCTGTCACTCAAGGGAAACATCATTATCCTGTGCGGCCATTACAAGGGCATCGATCACCGCATCAGGGAGAATCTTGTGACAATGGAGATTTCAGTGGGCGATTATGTCGTGAGCGGGGGCGAGATTCCGGCCGCACTTCTTGCGGACGCACTGGTCCGGCTCATCCCCGGCGCCCTGACCGATGAGACGTCGGCGCTGAGCGACTCGTTCCAGGACGACCTGCTCTCCCCTCCCGTTTACACGAGGCCGGCAGAGTTCAACGGCTGGAAGGTTCCGGACGTGCTTCTGAGCGGCAATCCCAAACTCATTCAGGCCTGGCAGGACGAGCAGGCTCTTGAGCGCACAAAAACCCTCAGGCCGGGACTTCTGAAAAAATAGACATACGTTTGGAACGCACTCTCTAACTGACGAAGCCGGAGTTATTAAAATATTTTAATATGTGCAAAAGATTTTCCTAAAAAAATTTTCAAAAAGTTTTGCAGAATTGAAATTTTGGGATATATTTGCACTCGGAAATGAACAACTCAACTGCTTCAAGCAGATTCTAACCAACAATAATTAAACCTTCTAAGGTAATACACTACTAACTAATCGTAAAACGCCCGCAGTGATGCGGGCGTTTTAAGTTTTCGTAACCGCTTTGAGGGCAGTCGGTAACCTACTACTCATACATCGACACGCAGAAAGATATCATCTTCTTCGACGATCCAATCGAAGATGTCGTTACCGCCCAGGCCGGAGAGATGGTTGTCTTCGATACCGACACCGCTCACGCGCCTCTCATCGGCTCAGGCCCCATTCACAAGGCAATATTCAAGGTCAAGGCCTAAATCAGTTCCTGCTTGAGCTTTTCGATGTAGTCGTCAATTCTTTTGAGCTCCTTTGGAATGCGTATCCGCTGAGGGCAGGCTGACAGGCATTCGCCGCATGCTATGCAGTGGTCGGCCTGACTGAGCGTGGGCACGGCTTTGTCGTAGCTCAGAAGGTAGCGCCTGCGCTCGCGCTCATATCCCTTCTGCTCGGATGACGAGACGTAGGTTCCGTCATTTACACTTTTGTTGTAGAAACTGAATATGCCTGGTATGTCTATCCCGTACTTGCAAGGCATGCAGTAGCGGCATCCGGTGCACTTTATGAGAGGAAAGTTGTGGAAGTCGTCGGCCGTTCTGGCCAGAAGCTGCCGCTCCTCGTCCGTCAGGGGCTCGAAATGGCAGAAAGTGTGCAGATTGTCATCGAGATGCTCCATACAGGTCATTCCGCTGAGTACGGTGAGAACACCTTTATGGTCGGCTGCGAAGCGCAGAGCCCAGGACGCATCGGAAGACTCCGGCCTGTGCTCCTTGAGAGCGAAGGAAAGTGCTGCGGGCAGTTTGGCCAGCGCGCCGCCAAGGAGAGGTTCCATGATGACGACGGGAATGCCGTGCTTTTCGAGCTCGTAATACATATACTCGGCGTCGCCGTACTTCCAGTCCACGTAATTCATCTGTATCTGAACGAAGTCCCAGTGATAACGCTCGTGCAGGGCGAGAAGTTCATCGAAGCCCTTCCTCCCACCGTGGAACGAGTAACCGAGTTTGCGGATGTGCCCTCCGGCCCTTTCTTTCAGCAGAAAGTCGATAAGGCCGCAGTCCGCGAAGCGTTCATTGAATTCTTCGAGCGATCCGATTGAATGCAGAAGATAGAAGTCGATGTGGTCGGTGCCATAAATTTCGAGCGATCGCCGGTACATTGCCTTTCCGTCTTCGAGTATATTGCCCTCGGCCCTGAAATTCGACAATTTAGTGGCTATGTAATAGCTGTCGCGGGGGTAGCGTGAGAGTGCGGCTGCAGTGGCTGCTTCGCTCTTGCCTTGAAGATATACGGGTGCGGAATCGAAATAGTTCACTCCGGCGGCCATGGCCCTGTCAACCATTTCGTCAACCTTGGCCTGATCGACATGGCGGGCCGAGTCAGTACCCGTGTACATCGGGAAACGCATGCACCCGAAGCCGAGCGCTCCGAAGCCCGGATAATTCTCATGCATCTTCCCGGGGCCTGCTTCGGATGAGTGAGTTGCTGTTTTGCCGTTCTTGCAGGATGCAAGCGCCAGTCCGGCTACGCCGGCTGCTGTTACCTTCAGGAATTCGCGTCTATCCATATTACTCCTCCTTGTGTATTTCGAGCCCATTGACTGTTATTGCGCTGACCGGCCGCACTGGGCAAAGGTATTCGCATTTGCCGCATCCGATGCACTGCTCCCTGGCCACGGCGGGAAGGCTCTTCCCATCGGCCTTATACATCTGTATTGCACCCATAGGACAGGTGTCGGCGCATTTGCCGCATCCTATGCAGTCTTCTTTGCACACCGAAGCATACCCTATGTGGATTAGTGTCTTGCGCTCACGCTCTACGGGGAGGATAGCGCCGGTAGGGCAGATTTCCGAGCACCTTGTGCATTCGGGCCGGCAGAAGCCGTTCTCATAACTCATGTGCGGCTGCAGGAAATGTGCAAGGCCGTCCGTAGGGCGGAGAACCCCGTTGGGGCAGTTGCTCACGCACAACTGGCAGGCGGTGCAGCGGTCGTAGAAGTGTTCTGCGCTCGCGGCTCCGGGCGGAACGATGGGAACAGTGCGCTCGGGCTCGCTTTTCGGCCCGGAAGTGCCTCCCGCGGCGGACATTGCCTTGGCGGCCGCGTTCTGCGCTT
>JAZLKT010000002.1:0-8201 GCA_045597785.1 Candidatus Cryptobacteroides sp. | reverse complement strand
GCTGTACTTCTTCGCCCTCAGCCGGGAAGGCTCGATGCTCAGTGTCGTTTCCATGGTGCGCCGCGGCTCGGTAGTCATCACTTTTGTCCTGAGCGCGTGGCTCTTCAAGGAAAAGCGCATACGCGGCAAGGCTGTCGCCCTGGCCGTAATGCTCGCCGGCATAGTCCTTCTGATGCTCGGCGCCTGAGTTTTCGCCCTCCTGCCCTCGCGTTTTCGCCCTCCCGCCTCGCGTTTTCCGGAAAAGAGGCTGAAAGTCGGAAAACTCCGCATCGCCTGACTTGAGTTTTACCAAAATAGGCCCAGGCAATAACCGGCATCGCACTCCGCCGAGGGGCGGAGTGACCGCGAAACCCCCGCCAGCAAAGCTGGCCCTCCCCCTAGCCGGGGGTGGCACGATTCGCTGACACTCCGCCCCTCGCCTGCCTGCTCTCCGCCCCCGAGTTTTCCGAAAAAGAGGTCAAAAGTCGGAAAACTCCGTATTGCCAACCTCGAGTTTTCCGGAAAAGAAGCCAAAAGTCGGAAAACTCCGTATTGCCAACCTCGCGTTTTCCGAAAAGAAGCCAAAACTCGGAAAACTCCGCTCACCGGCCTCGCGTTTTCCGATAAAGACAGCGGAGTTCGTGTTCGTGATGAAGTTAGGTTTTGATTTTTAGCATCATTGCCGACCTTAGTGCTTTTTGCTTGAAAAAGCCTAGGCGTGGAGGGTGATGGGGGTGGCGTCGGGGTCGAACGGTTCTTCGGGTTCGCCCCAGGGCTCGAGGAAGGGGTTGTGGGTGCGTTCCCAACCGATGGTTGAGGTAGCGCCGTGCCCCGGGAGGATTTCGATGTCGGTGTCAAGACCCATCAGTGAGTCCATGACCGATTTGATGAGTGAATCGTAATCGCCGCCGGGCAGGTCGGTGCGGCCGATGGTGCCGGCGAAAAGGGTGTCGCCGCTGAAAAGGACTCCTGAATTGCGGAGCAGGTAGCATACGCCGCCTGGCGTGTGCCCGGGGGTGGCAATGACTTCGACCTGCAGTTCCGCGCCGGCCTCTTTCTCAGAGGTGTTCCCGCCGGGCGTGTCCGCAGAATCCGCATCGGTGTCGGAGGCGCATTTGCTCTTTGCCGCGAGTGGATTTTGCCCGGCGGCCACGGTTCCTGCTTTTGCGTTAATCGTCAGCGGGCCTGATGATATTTCAGTGATTTCGGGAAATACCAGGTCCGTGATATCGAATCCGGGTATTTTCATATAGTCCTTGCAGGAGAGCATCGTGGCTTTGTCGGCCGGATGCATATGTACCGGGCAGCCGAACTTTTTCTGCAGGGCGGCTGCTCCGAGAAAGTGGTCGGCGTGGCCGTGCGTGAGGAGGATGGCATCGATAGTGGCGCGTGCCGTCCCGGCCACTGCGTCCAGAAGGACGTCCGTTTCGCGAATCTCGCCGCAGCCCGGATCTACAACGAATACGAGTCCGCTCCCGGTCTCTGCCAGCCAGGTGTTTTCCTGGAATAGATTGAAGGTGAAGCTCTTTATCTGCACGGTTCTGAATTTTGTAAAATATGGTTTGGTAAAGGTACGAAAAATTAGTAAATTTGCCCGGTTATGCATATAGGTGTAGCAGGTAATATAGGTTGCGGCAAGACGACCCTTACGCGGATGCTCTCACAGTACTACGGCTGGGAGCCCCGCTACGAGTCCGTCACCTACAACCCGTATCTTGCAGATTATTATAAGGATATTCCCCGCTGGTCGTACAACCTGGAGACATATTTCCTCGCCCAGCGTTTCCGCGACCTGCTCGACATACGCAAGAGCAGCAAGACCATCGTGCAGGACCGCACCATTCTGGAGGGCGTGCACATCTTCGTCGCGAACAACTATGCGATGGGCAATCTTTCTGAACGCGACTACACCACCTATATGGACCTTTTCAACGTGATGATGGAAACGGTCAAGGACCCTGACCTGCTCATCTATATCCGCTCGAGCATACCTCATCTAGTGTCGCAGATCCAGAAGCGCGGACGCGAATACGAGCAGGGTATAAGCATCGAATACCTCAGCGGCCTCAATGAACTCTACGAAAAGTGGATAGGCTCGTACAAGGGCAAGGTGCTCATCATCGACGGGGACAACACCGACTTCGAGAACCGTCCCGAAGACTTTGCGGCAATCACCGACCGTATCGATGCCCAACTCTACGGCCTATTCAAATAAAATTCAAGAATAACACTATGCACATAGCAATCGCAGGCAACATCGGAAGCGGCAAGACCACTCTTACCAAAATGCTGGCAGCCCATTACGGCTGGATTCCGAAATTCGAATCGGTAGATTTCAATCCCTATCTTTCCGACTTCTACGAAGATATGGAGCGCTGGTCGTTCAACCTCCAGATCTACTTTCTCAACAAGCGTTTCAAGGATGTTGTCGATATCAGCAGGACAGACGATGTGATTATCCAGGACCGCACCATCTACGAGGATGCCCGCATCTTCGCCCCCAATCTGCACGACATGGGTCTCATGTCCACGCGTGACTTCGAGAACTACACCGACCTCTTCAACCTGATGATGTCGCTGGTCGGCAATCCCGACCTCCTGATTTATCTGCGTTCAAGCATCCCCAACCTTGTGTCGCAGATTCAGAAGCGCGGCCGCGAATACGAGAAAGGAATACGCATAGACTACCTTACCGGACTTAACGAGAAATACGAAAATTGGATCAAGGATTACGACGGCAATCTTCTGATCATCGATGCCGACAACATCAAGTTCGGCAACAACCCCGAAGACTTCGCAAAGGTGACCGACCTCATCGACGCGAAGATGTTCGGCCTCTTCAAATAGCCTACTAAAAAACCATTCACACGATATGTCAACACAAAGACCAACTATCATCGATTTCGTTGCGCATTACGCGCAGAAATACGGTGAGGCAACTTTCCTTCGCGAGAAGGTGGGCGACGTGTGGACTGAAACCTCATACCTCAAAACCTACGAAGAAGGTCGCATCCTCGGTGCGGCCTGGATGGCTGCCGGCCTTGCAAAAGGCGATAAGGTTGCCCTCATCTCCGAAGGACGCAATGCGTGGATATTCTCTGAATTGGGAATACTCTTCGCGGGCGGCGTGAACGTCCCCCTGTCCTTCAAACTCGAGTCGGACCACGACCTTGAGTTCCGCATCAACCACTCCGACGCACGTTTCGTAATGGCTTCTGAAAGCCAGATCGAAAAAGTGCGCCGTGTCATAAGCAAGTGCCCTGCTGTAGAGAAGGTGATTGTCCTGGACAACATCCCTCTGCAGGAAGGGGAAATGTACCTGAGCGACCTCCGCGCAATGGGCGTAGAGTATCTCGCGCAGCATCCTGACGAAGTGAAGGAGCGTATGGCTTCCGTCGGCCCCGACGATTATGCCAATATCTCCTACACTTCCGGCACTACCGCCGATCCGAAGGGTATCCTCCTTACGCACCGCAACTACACCGCCAACATCGAGCAGTGCAATTCGGTCGTAAAGATTGATGAAGGCTGGACGATGCTCATCATCCTCCCGCTCGACCACTGCTTCGCGCACGTCGCCGGCTTCTATTTCATGATGTCCAACGGCGGAAGCATTGCTACCGTGCCCGGTGGGAAGAGCGCTATCACAATGCTCAAGAACATACCCATCGCCATCCGCGAGGTGCGTCCCGACGTGATGCTCTCCGTTCCGGCCATTTCCCGTAATTTCCGCAAGAACATCGAGAGCGGCATACGCAAGAAGGGTCCGAAGGTGGAGAAACTCTACAACTTCGCCCTCGACAACGCCATCAAATATAACCGCGAGTACTGGAATATGGGCAAACCCTGCATCACACAGTGGTGGAGGGGTATATTGAAGGCTCTGTTCGACAGGCTCATCTTCAAGAGCGTGCGCGAGAATTTCGGCGGCCGCATGAAGTTCTTCATCGGCGGCGGCGCTCTGCTCGACATCGAACTCCAGCGCTATTTCTGCGCTGTCGGAATGCCTATCTTCCAGGGCTATGGCCTTTCGGAGGCGACGCCCGTCATCTGCGCCAACTCTCTTGGCAAGGGTCACGCCCGCTTCGGCAGTTCGGGCCGCACAGTCCTGCCTATGGACATCAAGATCTGTGATGAAGATGGCAATGAACTTCCCGTCGGCCAGACCGGTGAGATCGTCATCCGTGGCGAGAACGTGATGGCCGGATACTGGAAGAACCCTGAGGCTACCGCCAAGACCATTGTGGACGGCTGGCTGCATACGGGTGACCGCGGATATATCTGCCCCGAGAACACGAGATTCCTTTATGTGACGGGCCGATTCAAGAGCCTTCTCATCAGCTCGGACGGCGAGAAGTACTCGCCCGAAGGCTACGAAGACAGTCTTACCGACTCGAGCCGTTTCATCGACGGCTCGGTGCTCTACAACAACCAGAGTCCTTATACAGTAGTGCTTGTCGTGCCCAATAAGGCTGCTTTGGCCGATGCCGTGAAGAAGCGTGGCCTCGACCCGGCGTCCGAAGAAGGCCTCAAAGCCCAGCTGGATATCCTGCAGGGCGAGTGCGACGCCTACCGCAAGGGAGGCCGCCACGAGGGTTTGTTCCCCGAGAAGTGGCTCCCCGCCGCAATCGTGGTTGCCGACGAAGCGTTCACCGAGCAGAACGGCATGCTGAACACCACATCCAAGATGGTGCGCCGCAATGTCGAGAAGCACTTTGCCGACCGCATCGAGTTTGCCATGACTCCGGAAGGCAAGGAACTCTACAACAGCAAAAATATTGATTCACTAAAATAAAAACCTGACATGTCACAGACTAAATCTCAGAACTACACTCCGGCCATCATCGTGATGTTCGCTCTCTTCTTCATGATCGCGTTCGTTACGAACTTCGCCGGTTCGATGGGTGTAATCGTTTCCAACCAGTTTGGCGCAAGCCCTGCCCTCAGCCAGCTCGGAACACTTGCGAACTTCATCGCCTACCTCTGTATGGGTATCCCCGGAGGCATCATCCTCAAGCGTAAAGGTTACAAGTTCACCGCGCTTCTCGCCGTTACGGTAGGTTTCATCGGAGTCGGTATCCAGTGGATTGCCGGACCCGCCGAATCCTTCCTCATTTATGTAATCGGCGCATTCGTGGCAGGTTTCTCAATGTGCCTCCTGAACGTTGTCGTGAACCCTATGCTCAACACCCTCGGCGGTGGCGGCAACAAGAGCTTCCAGCTTCTCAATCTCGGCGGTTCATGCAACTCTGTCGGTGGTACCATCGCCCCCATCCTTCTCGGATTCCTCATCGGTGGCGAAGCTGCCAACGCAAATGTCAAGGACGCTGCTCCCGCAATGATCATCGCTATGGCCATCTTCGCCCTTGCCTTCCTTATCATTGCTCTTACCAATATCCCTGAGCCTCATATGGAGACTGCTGAGGAGAAGGCCGCCCGCAAGGCCGGAAAAGCTGAGAAAGATCCTCACGGACCCCTTTCTTTCCGCCACTTCGTGCTTGGTGCCGTTGCCATTTTCTTCTATGTCGGCATTGAGGTAGGTATCCCCAACATGTCGAACCTCTACATGTCTCAGGACCTCAATATGCCTGCAGTTGCCGGCACGATCGTAGGTTTCTACTGGCTTTGCATGCTTATCGGCCGACTCATCGGCAGCGCTATCGGCGGAAAGGTTTCTTCGAAGGTGATGCTTACCATCACTTCCATTGTGGCTATCATCTTCCTTGTGCTCGTAATGTATATGCCCAAGGATATCACTGTTGCCATCAAGGGTAATGTAATTCCCGTTTCGATGATGTTCATGTTCCTCTGCGGTCTTTGTACTTCAGTTATGTGGGGCGCTATCTTCAATATGGCTGCCGAGGGACTCGGAAAATATACCGCTCCCGCTTCGGGAATCTTCATGACTCTTGTCTGCGGCGGTGGAATCATTCCTTTCATCTGTGGTGTTACAGCCAAGTCGGTAGGCTATCTCCAGAGCTACTGGATTCTCATCGCCTGCCTGCTCTTCCTCCTGTTCTACGCACTCGTAGGCTCCAAGAATGTAAACACTGATATCAAAGTTGACTAAAGATATGGCAAAGGAATTCGTAGTCGGTGTCGATATCGGCGGCACCACATCAAAGATAGGCGTCGTTGATGCACGCGGCGAGGTCCTCGTTCAAAGCGTCATCAAGACCGACGTAAACGTTGAGGCCGAGGAGTTCATCCACACTCTTGCCGAGGCTATCAAGAAGCTTATCGACGCTTCCGGCAAGGAAGGCCAGATACGTGGCGTGGGTGTAGGCGCCCCCAACGGCAACTACTACACCGGCAGCATCGCGTTCGCACCCAACCTCGGCTGGGCCGCGAAGCGTTCCGTGCCGTTCGCCAAACTTCTTTCCGACGAACTCGGAGGCCTGCCTGTTGCGCTGACCAATGACGCGAATGCCGCGGCCGTGGGTGAGATGACCTATGGTGTGGCCAAGGGCAAGAAGCACTTCATTATGATAACCCTCGGTACCGGCGTTGGTTCGGGCATCGTCATCAACGGCGAGGTGCTCTACGGCTCTGACGGATTTGCCGGCGAACTCGGCCATACCTGTGCGGTGCGTCACAACGGACGTGCTTGCGGATGCGGGCGCAGCGGTTGCCTCGAAGCGTATTGCTCGGCTACCGGCGTAGCCCGTACTGCCCGCGAGTGGCTCGAAATGAGCGAGGAGCCTTCGCTTCTTCGCGAAGTCGATGAAATTACTTCAAAGGCTGTATACGATGCTGCCAAGGCCGGCGACGCTCTTGCAAAGAGGGTGTTCGAATATACCGGAAAGATTCTCGGAACCAGCCTGGCAGACTTCATCGCGTTCTCCGCACCTGAGGCGATTGTCCTCTTCGGTGGTTTGGCGCGTGCCAAGGAGTTCATTTATGAGCCAACACTCAAGGCTATGAACGACAGCGTTCTGGCCCTGTGGAGGGGTAAGGTTGAACTTCTTTTCTCACAGCTCAAGGAGTCCGATGCCGCGATACTCGGCGCTTCGGCCCTTGCCTGGGAACTGTAACTATTTAAAATTCAAATAATAAAAATGAAAGCAAACAAACTTTTCTGGGCCCTTTTCCTGGGCCTCGCAGTTGTAGCCTGCGCTCCCAAGGCTGAGGAGCCCGCAGACGAGGAGGAAGCTACCTCCGAAGAAATGCCCGTAGAGAAAACGGCAAAGGATTTCAAGAGCTCTTCAAAGGAGATCGCCGACGTCAGCTACCTTATCGGTGTCAACTTCGGAAGTTTCATCAAGAACTACGATTTCGCAAAGGACCTGAGCGAGCTCAACCTCGCGCAGATCAAGAAGGGTATGGAAGACTTCATCAAGGCTGAGGGCAACCCCCGCTCAGAAGGCTTCGAGGAGCAGTTCCGCGTCAATCCCAACGACATGAACGAGCTTTTCAACTCATATCTTGAGAAGCGTCACAACCTCGTAGTTTATGAGAACCGTGACAAGGAAGAGAAATTCCTTGCTGCCAATGCAAAGAAAGACGGCGTTCAGACAACAGCCAGCGGTCTTCAGTACAAGATCAATAACCCTGGCAACGAGGTTCATCCTACGCTTGCCGACACTGTTTACGTGAACTACAAGGGTCAGCTTCTCGACGGCACCGTATTCGACGAGACTCCCGAAGGAGCAGAGCCCATCAAGATGCAGCTCACCTATGTTATCGAAGGATGGAAGGAAGGTCTCCAGCTCATCGGTGAGGGTGGCGACATTACTCTTTACGTTCCCTACGAACTCGCTTACGGCGAGCGTGGCAACCAGAGCATCGCTCCTTGCAGCACCCTTATCTTCAACGTCAGCCTCTCGAAGGTTGGCAAGAAGGTCGAGGCGGCCGCTACCGAAGAGTAATCTCCCTGCTTTATAGTTTTACTGGCCGGCCCCCGTGGCCGGCCTTTTTCGTGCTTTATACAAAACGCGAGTCATTCGCGGATGTGCGAAGGCTGTTAGACCGGAGCGCGGCAGGAAGCCGGACGCGACGGAGCTCACTCGCTGCGCTCGTTCGACCCTCCCATCGTCTCCTGCGTCCCGCTCCGCGGAACTTGTATCCGACGGGCCCCTCTTCTGACTCGTCCTGATTTTTGTTTACAGATTTTTTAGACTTTTGACATCAAAGTCCTGATGTTTGAAGATTTGTCCTAACATCTGTTGTCAAAGATAAGATTATTTCTTCATCTTTTTCAGGACTTTTGCTTGTTTTGTAGT
>JAZLKT010000001.1:0-31259 GCA_045597785.1 Candidatus Cryptobacteroides sp. | reverse complement strand
CCCGCCCAGCCAGCGAGGGGCCATAGTTTACGCTTCCATTGGGCAGTGAACCGGCGCATTTCACTTCGCTTCGCGAAGCTTTACATCTATTCCGAGGGGCTCTGCCCCTCTAATACCCCGCAGGTTATTATTCTTGGTATATTCAGTTTTTTGCTCTAACTGACACGAATCGGCCGCAGTTAGAGCAAAAAATTTAATCCCGCACATAGTTTTCGCACTCGAGCGCGTCGCGGAACAAGTGAACGCAATACCAAGCGTGCTTGAGCATTGCCGAGCGAGGAGGAGGAGGAAAAGCCCGAAAGGGTTAGTCACTCGCAGTTGTGCAAGTTTTTTTTTATTTTTGCAGATGGACAAACATTCAACAGTTATGAAAAAGACTATATCCGCTATCATACTGCTGGCACTTGCAGCACTCGGCGCACAGGCCCAGTCGTACAGGTCTTCGTACAGCACGAACGGCGATTCCGTATACTATGACGGACGCCCCATCAACGGCGCAGATGCATATACCTTCCAGATTCTCGGACACGGATATGCAAAAGACTGCCATTACGTATATCTTGACGGTCGGGTGCTGGAATATGCCGATCCCAGCGGATTCAGGGTAATGGACCGAGGGTACACCCCGATGCCCCTTCCGAGGCCGGAAGTCAGAAGCGGTGCCCGCCGTCCCTCGCCAAGAAAGGAAACTGACAGTTACTATAAAACCAAGTGGGACGTCTATTACAACGGATGCAAAGTTGTAGATGCCGTAGCACAGTCATTCGTCGATCTCGGATTCGGATATGGGAAAGACAAATTCAATGTGTTTTACAATGGGGTCAAGATTGACGGAGCTATGCCTTCATCATTCGTGATAGACAAAGACGGTTATGCCCACGACACATTCGAAACTTATTATTACGGCCAGAAACTGCCACGCTGACGCAGTGCTCTGCCGACCATAAATAAAGGCTGACCCGAACGGTCAGCCTTCATTTTTCCCGTGCAAAATCCTGTGGCTCAGCTATTTGCTTATAGCGGCTTTGTAGCAGTCGTCTATGTTCAGGTAGATGTGGTAGAAGGCGTTGTCGCCAAGGCGGGAGTAGCGGCCGATAAGAGCATAGACTTGCGTGAGCATGTAGTCTTTTGAATCGGCCCATTCTGTGCCTGAAGGCGTGAGGCCGTCAACACGGCTGGCATAGCCAAGGAAGTCCCTTTCAATACCCGAAGTGCGGAAATATGCCAGAAGTTCGGAATACTCGTCAATGAGCTCGAACTCGCTGCGGTGCGCATCGAAATAGCTCGAAGCGAAACGCATCGCCGTAGCCTTGCGATTGCAATTGATATAGAAACCGGTGGCACGGGTGGTGTCGATAGGCACGAACACATCCGGCAGGATGCCTCCCTTCGAGAGTTTCATGCTGTCAGCCTCGACCATCTCCCCTTCCGAATAGCGCTTCAGAACTTCGTAATCGTAATCGTCCGAATAGGGCTTCTGGATACATCTGCCCGAGGGGGTATAGAATCTCGCCACGGTGAGCCTCAGGCCGCTGCCATCGGTAAAGTCGAACGGTTCCTGCACAAGACCTTTGCCGAAGGTGCGGCGGCCGACAATCTGCGCGCGGTGATTGTCCTGCATCGCGCCGGCGAAAATCTCACTGCTGCTGGCGGAGCCTTCATTTACGAGTATCTTCAGCGGAAGGTCGCGGTATGCTCCGCGCCCGCTTGAGCGGAAATCTTCACGTTTGCGGCAACGGCCCTCCATATAGACCACCAGCGAATCGGCCGGCAGGAAGAGGTCGCTGACCATCAGCGCCTGGTCGAAGTATCCGCCGCTGTTGTCGCGGATATCGAACACCAGTTCCTTCATCCCCTGCTTCTCGAGCGAAGAAAGAGCCTCGCGGACCTCTTTGGCGGTCGTGCGGGAGAACTTCCCAAGACGCAGGTAGGCCGTTGTATCGCCTGCCATAAAAGCAGCGGAAACGCTGTGTACGGGAATCTTGCCGCGGGTAATTTCGAAGGGAATACGCTCGCCCCCACGGCCCACGGTTATTGTCACTTTCGTTCCGGCCGGGCCCTTCATCCGGCGGACCATACTGTCCTGAGGGAAGTTGACTCCCGCGATGACCTTGTCATCCACCTGAAGGATGCGGTCGCCCGCGAGCAGACCGCTCTTCTCCGACGGACCGCCGGGAATCACCTCTATCACCACGGCTGTATCGGCAGGGACATTGAACTGTATCCCTATGCCGTCGAATCCCCCGGCAAGGTCGTCATCGGACTCCTGCTTCTCGATGGGAGGCATATAGACGGAATGCGGGTCAAGAGCGGAAAGTGCCGCTGCGATGGCGGCGTCACCCACTTTGGCACGGTCGACCGAATCAACATAGTTGGCGTCCACCTGCTGGAGGACAAGATTGAGTTTACGCCAATCTACGTACTCGCTGCGCAAACGGTGACTTTTTTCCTTGTAGGTATAAAACGTGCCTACCGAAAGGGCGCCGATGGCTAAACCCAGTACGGCGGCAAGCAGAAATGCTGTATTATTCTTCATCTGGAGTTACAAGTTCGCACTCGATCCCGGCACGGCGGAGAAGGTCGATTCCGTCTTTGAGTCGGTATTCGTCGCTGTAAACCACACGCTTGATGCCGGCCTGGATTATGAGCTTCGCACATTCGAGGCAGGGCGAGGCCGTAACATAAAGAGTCGCCCCGTCGGCACTGTTGCCGCTCTTCGCCACCTTCGATATGGCATTTGCCTCGGCGTGGAGTACATAGGGCTTGGTGACGCCGTCGGCATCTTCGCAGACATTCTCGAAGCCGGAAGGAGTGCCGTTGTAACCGTCTGAAATAATCATGCGGTCCTTGACGAGGAGTGCTCCGACCTGGCGGCGCTTGCAATAGGAATTCCTAGCCCAGACCTGAGCCATTTCAAGATATCTTTTATCGAACTTGCTTGTCATAAAGGGTCTATTTCTTCTGATACAGATAACGGCGTATGCTGTGCTTGGGGGTACGGGCGAAGTCCTGGTCGAGGAACTCGAGCTTGCGCAGCTGCGCGTATGCGGGCAGCTTACGGTTAAGGGCCGGTAACTGGGCCTCCAGGTGTGCGCAGACGGCATCTTTGTCCATTCCGGCGGCAGCGGCAGCGGCATAATCGGGATAAATTATCGCAGTGAGAGCCCCGGCATCGTCGACCACAAGCGACTCGGTCACATAATCGGCACTGTTGATTACAGCCTCCAGTTCTTCGGGATAGATATTCTGCCCATTGGCAGAGAGTATCATGCACTTCGAGCGGCCGCGCAGATAAAGTCTTCCACGACGCAGCACGCCCATGTCGCCGGTACGGAACCAGCCGTCGGGAGTGAAGCACTCGCGCGTGGCGTCTTCGTTCTTGTAGTAACCGAGGAATACGTTGTCTCCCTTGACAAGGATTTCTCCGGGGATGAGGCTCTCGGCCAGCGAATCGATCTTCACCTGGCAGCCGGGGACGACCTTGCCGCAGGATCCGCTGCGGGTGCGGTTCCAGTGGTCGTATGTGATGATGGGAGCGCACTCCGTCATGCCGTAGCCGACGGTGAAGCGGAAACGGATGCGGCGCAGGAACTTCTCGACATCAGGGTTCAACGGAGCGCCGCCGAGGATAATCTCCTCGTAGCGGCCACCGAACGCCTCGTCAACTTTCTTGAGAATACGGTGTGCGACGATTGCCCCGACAATGGGAATCTTCAGAGCGACCTTGTACTTCTCGGCAACCGGTTTAAGCGTGTTGCGGTAAACCTTCTCGATGATGAGAGGCACTGCAATGATGAGGTCGGGCCTCAGGCCCTGGAAAGCCGAAAGGATAATGCGCGGCGAGGGCAGTTTGCCAAGGAAATAGACGTGCGCCCCGATATACATCGTATGCAGGAACTCGAACATCATTCCATACATATGGGCAAGAGGCAGGAGCGAGACTATCTCCGAAGTGCAGTCCATCTGAGGTTCAGCGCCAAGCGAGAAACTGATGTTGGCCCAGACGGCGCGATAAGGCACCATAACACCCTTCGAGAAACCCGAAGTGCCGGAAGTATAGTTGATCATCGCCAGCTCTTCAGGACTGTCTTCGCGGAAAACAACGTCATCGGGAGTTACGCCTGACGGATACTTCGCACCGAATTCGGCTGCCGCGGCGGCCCGCGCTTCTTCTATTGAGCCTCGGGAGGAATGAAGGATATCCAGGTCGGATATGTTCACCACAGCTTCAAGCGAGGGAAGAATCGCGTCCCGGTCGATTTTATCCCAGACCGTACCGTCGAAGAAGGCCATCCTGGAGTCGCTGTGGCCGAGAAGGAATTTGATGTTCTCGGCATTGAATTCTGCCAGAAGCGGCACCGGAACGGCTCCATAACTGAGTGCGGCAAGGAAGCCGACCGCCCAGCCTGTCTGGTTCTTGCCGCAAATGGCAATCTTGTCGCCGGACTGCAGGCCGTGCTGGCGGAAAATGATATGAAGCAGAAGTATCCTCTCACACACCTGCGCATAAGTCAGGCTGTCCCCCTGATAGTTGGACATCGCCGGGCGGGTCCAATTGTCGCGGAACGACCTTTCGAACGCTTTGTTTACAGATTGGAAGTCAAGATACATCTCAAAACTTTCTATATATGCTCAATTCAGCGCCCTTTCCGGTCGCACAGAACTGAATGTCATCGGCAAGGAGGAGGAGTTTGACGTTCCTGGACGGCCACCAGAGGGCTTCGATACGGTTGGTTCCGTGCAGATAGCGGAGCACTGCAGCTTCCGAGCCGAAAACCATCCATTCGCCGCGGATTGCGCAGAACGAATCATCCGGGATAGCGAAGGCGCTGCCAAAGAGCGCGGGAACGAAACCCGTGCAGATATTGGGGTGCACATCCTCATCGTCCTGCCTTGAAGCTGTACGGACGAGAATCAACTGATCCTTGCGGCAATATATGCGGGTCACTTCCCTTATTTCTATCTGGCGGGCCCAGCCTTCGGGGCTTATCCCACTCGATTCCTTGAGTTTGTCCAGGGTGCGGCCATACTGCAGCAGCGAGCCGCGGGCATCAAGGAGTGCAGCACGCGCACTGAAAAATGCATCAAGATCGCCTACCGGCATATCAAGGACGAAACTGGTTCCGTACGGCAGACAACCCTCAAGTTTGCTGGCCCCGGCCGGACAGGCTGAGAGCATATTCATAAAGCAGGAAGGGTCATCGGCAGACTGGACGGTGCCTAGTTTATAGGACAGATACTCCCCACGGCCGGCACGGTCAGCGCTCTCAAGCGAAAGCACGGTCCACTCCGACGCCCTGCGGAGGAAGGAAACAACATCATTCCGCTTGAAGTATGTGGCAAGGAAGGTCTTGTCGAAAAGATTTGCGGAAGCTCCGTTGCGTATCAGAAGCACATCGCCCTTGGACACCTTTGCGTTAAGGGCGGCAGGCACGCCGTGAGCTTCGAGCAGCGATGTATTCTCCTCAATATGTCTGACGGCAGAAGACAACACGTTTTCGGAAGGGCTCATCAACAGAACGGCCTTGTCTCCACGTCCAAGAGACGGATAGTGCAGGAACGACAAACCGGCTACGGCCGCCTCCTTCATTATCTGCTCGACAATCTCCTCGTGACGAGCCACAGACTTCGGAATACCCACAACCAGGAGAGGAATCAACTCGCCCACATAGTGGAACGAAACAGCCACCGGACTTGAAGAAAGGGCTCCGAAATCCATATTCCGGAACACGTGTTCGGGCTGGAACTGCTTTTCAAGGCAGTTCGAAAGCGAAGCGCTGCAGATGACGGCCGATGCATCGGAAGGCACATACGAAAGAAGTTCATAGCCCTTCGGGGCCTCAATGGCGGCATCGTCCTGCTCAGCCGGAGCATTATCTGCCGCATAGCCCAGGTACAGCACGGCAACAGCTATGAGCAGCGCGGCGACTATGCCGGCTGCAATATAGATGAATACCTTGTTCTGTTTTGAAAGCATAACCTACAAATGTACGAAAAATATTCGTCATTTGGAGGTCACTGCGCCCCGAGCGGGAGAAGTCAGGAACAATCGGCGCCGAAAGCGCAGTCTGCATTCCTGAATTCAACTCCTGCAGCAGCGGCAAGGTCAATCGCACATTGATTGTAAGTCGCGCGCAGCTTCGCCACGGCGCAGATATCTCCGCCGAGCCAGCTGAGGAGATTAGACTTGCGGACACTGTCCATCCCCCGCGTAATACTGTCGAAATAGCTTTCGGCATCGAGCGGGGGAAGGGAGAGTACGACCGGTCGGGCTCCGACCGATTTTAAAATCCCGATAATCCTTCCATAATAGTCGGAGAACTGATCGAGACCGGTATTAGGTTTGTGATGAAGCATAGGGAAGGCGGCAATCTGGCTCCACTGATAGTCGCAGTCGCCACAGCCGAACTCGAGCAGTACCGTATCGCCCTTATTAATATAGGCAAGACGGCTTTCGACAAGCGCGAGGCCCTCGGTCACTGTAGCATCGGGGCGCAGAAAATAATATATGCTGCCTTTTTTCATTTTTGTAATGCAAAGGTAAAAGCATCCTGTATTAGTGACAAAAAAGTGTGACAACAAGAGAAGAATTGTGATAATATTGGGATATTTGTGACAAAACTCCTAAATTTGGGACGAAATACAGAGATATAGAATTCCGTCACTATTAAATTTGGGATAAAATTTCATCCCGACACACCGATATGAAAGAGATTGCCCGATTGTTTTTCTCATTCCGTTCGCAGCTGATTCATTTTGCCGGAATACCGGTTTTTGCGTTCATTTTCATTAGCGTCTACGACCCGTTGGGCATACGCGCCCTGCTTGACATGGGGGCGGGGCTGACCGACTTCAACATGACGATGGTTACCATCATCTGCTTCGGATGTCTGGCAATAACCAGAATGCTGATGTACTTCCTCAAGGGCCGGCTCAAACTGACTTATCCGCTGTACATCAGCTGGTGTGTGCTTGAAGTTGCTATCTGTTCGATGTTTTCGGCGCTGTTCCTATGCCTTATGGCCCACAGGCAGACGCCTTACTTCGGAGTGCTCGGAAAGACGCTGCTCGACATTGCTCTCATCTATGTTTTCCCTTATCTGATAATTGACGGCTACACCATCGCCTACGACGCGGCCAATGCCGACCCGGAAGAATCGGACGAGTCGCTAATACGTTTCCGGGACATGAACGAGAACCTCAAGCTCACAATTGCGGCAGAGGCGATTCTTTATATCGAGGCGAGCGAGAACTATGTGAAAATCTGGTATCTTGCCGGCGATAAGATAAAGTCGTACCTGCTGCGCTCGAGCATGAAGCGTCTTGAAGAATTGCTCGAAAGGCATGCTATCATACGCTGCCAGAGGGCTTATTTCATCAATCCGAACCACATCAAGATTCTCAGGCGCGATACGGACGGCTTTATCTTCGCGGACCTTGACCGCAGCGGCTGCCCCCCGATTCCCGTCTCAAAGACTTACTACGAGGCCCTGTCTGCAAAATTGTAGCCATTTCGGGCTGCGCTGGGAGGACGGCCGGCATTATAATAGCAGCGCCCCGAGGAATGAGAGGAGCGCAGAGCGCAGCGAAGCGTTGCGCGCAAGCTGGACGCCGGTGGCGCCTTTCGATTCGGTGATGCCACCGCAGACATCGATTCCTATGATGCGGTGGCGGGAGGCGAGGGCGGCAACGGCGGAACACAGCTCATCGAAAGTCATATCACCCTGATCCCAGTCGGTGCTGAACTCATCAGGAGAAATAACGTCAAGGTCAATGGAAAGATAAAGCGGCAGCGTGGCAGAGCCCGTAAGAGCGCGATCCGTTGAAGAGGAAGCGACCGGAACGGCGGAGCTGCCCGGGTTCGGGAGCAGCAATGCGGAGACATCCTTGGCGCGCCTGACCCACACATCCCCTTTCATCAAAGGCAGAGAAGAGCGCGCTGCGGCGACCCAACTGCCGCAACTCAGCGCATCCGGATCGAAAGCCGTGGGCTGGTCGTCAGGGTGATTGTCGAAAAGGACAAGTGTGAACGGTTCACGTACTTTCTCCAGCCAGAAAAGAGACAGATAGTGGTAGTCGCCGGTATCTATCCAGTGTATCGCTCGCTCCGGGATGGCCGAGATAGCTTCGCGAAGAGCAGCGGCGGCCTCGTCGCTGCAATATAGGCTCGCGCCTTCCACGTCCGTCAAATCAATGATTGTATCGAATGGCCGCTGCCCGGCCGGAGAGCCGACGATGGCAGGACGAACATCGGAAAAAGAATCAGCCGGCCTGCCGGCAAAGCCTTCGTCGGCATACAGATGGCTGAGTGCAAGAGCAACCTGACGCACGGTCTTTTATTTCAAGAACATCTTGAACAAATCCCAGTAGCCGAGGTAGATGAGATAGAATTCAACCCCGGCCTGAGTGTGGTTGTTCTGCGTCTCAAGATCCAGAAGTCCGCAACCCCACCTGGCACCGGCATTCTTCGAGCAGGCATAAGGCACCTGCTCATCGGTCTTGCTGTGGTAGAGGACTATCTTTTCGGGATGCTCGACCTTACGGTTAATAAGCGAATTGGACTCAAGCGAAGCCATCACTGCAGCGACGTCTTTGTTGCCGTTGTATGAGGGAGCGGCAGCGAAGAAATCGGCATTCAGCACCTTGTTCACATCGCCTCCCAACCGAGAGTGCCAGGTCGAGAGCATAGTGGTGGAGAATTTGTCGGCCATGCCGCTGGAAATCACCTCCGGAGCATAGACGTTTGCGGGCTCAATCTTCAACTGATCGCCCCAGGCAAGACCGCGTATTACATAAGGAACATAGCCTGAACGCGTGTAGAACAGTTTATCACCGGATGCGAAGGTTGTGAAGAAAGCGGAAAGGTCGTAGGGGCCGCCACCGGCGATCACCTTGGTCACACGGCTCTCATAGCCGTACGGAATGAGTTCGAAATATGTCGCCATACTTGCCTGACCGCCCTGCGAATAGCCTATGAGCGTAATGTCTTTGCTTGCGAGCTCGAAGCCGAGCGAGTCGGCCCTGGCGCTCAGGAACTCATCCGTTGCGAAGATGAGATCGGCGCAAGCCTTGCCGGTGTAGCCGGCGTGCATATATGGGTGCTGCAGGTCTTTTGTCCGGCTTGCTCCGTAGCCGAGATAATCGGCCATTATGACAACTTCGGAGGCAGTCGGGTTTTCCGGGTTCTGTTTGATGACCGGCAGCAGTTCCGCGCAGAGTTTCTGGCTGCTGGGGGCATTGTCGATGTCGCAGGTTCCGTGCTGCACACTCACAATACCTGTGACTTCGGTCATATTCGCAGGCCAGGCAATGATTCCGGAAGCCTCAACAAGTTTTCCGGAGGGATCGTACGTCGTATACAGAACTTTGTTGAGCACGATATCGGACGGAACCAGCCCTGTGATTATCGACTTGTAAGAAGCAATCGCCGGTGCCATCCCGGCTATCACGTCGACAACATCTGCCGGGGTAAGGATGCTTGTGGATTCTATGCGCACAAACTTTCCGTTCTGAGGAGTGAGCGCATTGGAAGGGTTATCTTTGTTACAAGAAACGCATACGAACAGAATTGCGAACAGGGATACTGCAACACGGCCCGCTATCTTATGATACTTTTTCATCAAAAAAATAGTATTTGTCGAAGACAAAGTTAATTAAAAAAACTTACCTTTACGGTGATTTAGCCTTGAATATGCAGGGATTTTGGACTATTCTTCTGTTGGTCGTATCCAACATCTGTATGACCTTCGCCTGGTACGGACACCTCAAACTGGCCCAGATGAAGATTTCCGACGGCTGGCCTCTCATCCTCGTCATTCTGTTCTCGTGGGGTATTGCGTTCTTCGAATATTGCGCCCAGGTACCGGCGAACCGCATCGGTTTCCAGGGCAACGGAGGCCCGTTCAACCTGATGCAGCTCAAGGTCATCCAGGAAGTCATCTCCCTTACCGTGTTCACGCTCATAGTCACGCTGCTCTTCAAGGGAGAGCCTCTGCACTGGAACCATTTCGCGGCCTTCGGGTGCCTGATCCTGGCCGTATTCTTCGTATTTCTCAAATAACGGCGTGGCGCGGACCCGCACAAATCCGCCCACAAACCCGCCCTACATAATAACCAACCACATTAACAAACAATAACCGATATGCCGAATCTGAAACAAACACTGACAATTCTTACCCTGCTGCTCGCACTGCTGCCTTTGCAGGCGCAGAACAGGGCGGGGGTTGCCGGCCGTGTCACAGACACGTCCGGTGCTCCGGTCACAGGAGCAGTCGTGGTTGTCGAGGGCACAAACCTCGGCACAATCACCGATGCGGACGGAGCATTCAGCATCGACGGAGCAGCAGCGGACGCCACCCTGAGGGTGGAATGTCTCGGCTACCGCGCCAGGAGCGAAGCAATCGCCTCCAGACGCACCGTTGAAATCATTCTCGAAGACGACACGACATATCTCGACGAAGTTGTCGTGATAGGTTACGGTGCCGTCAAGAAGAGCGACCTCACCGGTTCGGTGGCTTCAGTCAAGCCCGAATCACTTACAAATGTTCCTTCCAACACAATGGAAGGTCTCCTGCAGGGCCGCGTGGCCGGCGTGCAGGTAATCAACGCCTCGCAGGACCCCGGAGCCACGGCCACCATTCGTATCCGAGGCAATTCGTCGCTCAACGGTTCGAACGCCCCGCTCGTCGTAATTGACGGGTTCCCCTACGGCGAGGCCGGCGGCCTGAGCGAAATCAACCCGCAGGACATCATCTCGATGGAGGTTCTCAAGGACGCGTCCGCATCGGCCATCTACGGAAGCCGCGGTGCCAACGGCGTAATTCTCGTAACTACGAGACGCGCGGCGGCGAACGTTACACGCATCAGCCTTAAGCAGCAGACCACCGTCTCGCAGTTCACCACGCCGCTCAACCTCTGGCGCGACCCAGTGCTGATGGCTATGATTTCGAACGAGTCGCGCCGCAACGGCGGACTGACCGAGCAGTACATCGGCGCCGTGAACTCCAACGGCGTCTACTAACCCTCGATCGAAGAGCTCCAGAACGGCTGGGACACCAACGTAGCCTGGGACAAATTGGTCTTCAACAAACTTCCCGTGTCGGACAACACCACCCTCCAGGTGCAGAGCGGCAACGACCGCACGATGTTCACCGCATCGGCCAACTGGTTCAAGGACAACGGAATGTACATCGAGGACACCTATACCAAATACGGCGGCAACTTCGCCGTTGAGCACAAGGTGTTCGACAACCTGAAGATGAAGGCCAGCGCCAACATCAACGGCTACAGGAGGCACAACAACGGCTACCTATCGTACAACCGAAACCCCATCTTCCCCGTCTATGACGAGAACGGCGAATTCTGGCAGTACAGCCCCCAGGACTACTACCATCCCCTCGCGCTCACCAAGTACCAGAAGAACGAGACCAGCGGAATGAAACTCATCACCTACGCCGCGCTCGACTGGCAGCCCGTACCGGAACTGGACGTAACGGCCCAGGTCAACTACAAGCACGGCGAGAGCATCTCCGACTACTACTACCCGAAGAAATATTCCGAAAAGGGTGTTTTCAACAACGGTTACGGAGCAATAGAGAACTCGAACGACGACAACATCGTTGCAGAGACCTACGCCACCTGGAGCAAGACCGCCGGCGCTCACGCATTCAGCGCGATGGGCGGCTTCTCGTACGAGAACTACAGCTCGCGCGGCAGCGGTCTGGCGGCAATGGACTTCGTGAACGAGTCGCTCGGCAACGAGAACCTCGCATCGGGCAACCCCGAGAAATACCAGATTACCAACAGCATGTACAAGACCCGCCTGATTTCGGGCCTCGTGCGACTCAACTATACCTATGCGGGCAAGTATCTCGCCACCTTCACGGCCCGTGCCGACGGTTCGTCCAAGTTCGGCGCAAACAACAAATGGGCGTTCTTCCCTTCGGGCGCCCTCAGTTGGAAGATGAACGAAGAGCCCTGGATGAAGGACATCGCCTGGATAGACCTGATGAAGGTGCGCGCCTCGTACGGAATATCCGGCAACCAGGGCATAAAGGCCTATCAGACCCTCAGCCGATACGGCCAGCACGAATACTTCTACGACGGCGGATGGATGACGGCCATCGGCCCCGGATACCAGAGCGGCTACACCGGCCAGGACGGAATCTACGCCGTATGGAGCGGTATCCCGAACACCTCGCTCAAGTGGGAGACCACCTCGCAGTTCGACCTTGGCTTCGACGCCGGAGTACTTGACGGAAGGCTGAACCTCACCTTCGACTGGTACTGGAAACACACCTCCGACCTTCTGCGCGAGCGCAACATCGCCCCCTCGTCGGGCTACGACAAGATGTGGGTGAACGACGGCGAAATCCTCAACCACGGTGTGGAACTCACGCTCGACGGCATAATCTACCGCAACCGCGACTGGAACGTCGGTGCCACGCTGGTGCTCACGCGCAACCGCAACAAGGTGCTCAGCCTCGGCAACTCGATCGAAGCCGGTCTCAACACCGATGTCCGCACCGGAATGCAGTACGAGTTCTACGGCAACTCATCCGAACAGTTCCGAGCCTACACCAACATCCTTGCGGTGGGCCAGCCTATGTACGTGTTCTACGGCTACGTGACCGACGGCATAGTGCAGAGCCTTAGCGACGGCCTGAGCGCCGGTCTCGCGGGAGATGACGCACAGCCCGGAGAATTCCGCTATGTAGATATCTACAACGGCGATTCGATGGATACCGTCGATGAGAACGACCGCTGCATCATAGGCGATCCGAACCCCGACCTGCTCGCTTCGCTTTCGCTGAACGCCTCGTACAAGGGATTCGACTTCAGTGTCTTCTTCAACGGAGTCTTCGGAAACGATGTCATCAACACCAAACGTTTCAGTATGCCGGACAATATGGTGCTCCGCTGGACGGTGGACAATCCAGCGTCGGAGTATCCCCGCCTCAACGACTCGCGCCAGACACGCCTGAGCAACTGGTGGGTCGAGGACGGCTCGTTCGTCAGGGTGCAGACAATGACCCTGGGCTACACGATGCACATCTCCAAGGCCGACTACGGAAAGACCTTGCGTCTGTACGCCAGCGCCGACAATCTGTACACATTCACAAAATTCACCGGCTACGACCCGGAAGTCAGCCCGCTCGGAGTTTACAGCGGCGGCTATCCGCGTCTGCGCAGGGTGACATTCGGTATCGATTTCAACTTCTAGCGCCATGAGAAAGACATTCACAATCATTGCGGCCGCCGCGCTGCTCAGTGCCTGCTCGCTGGATGAATACCCCTACGGATTCTTCTCCGAGGGCAGTTTCTACAAGACCGAAGCCGACGCCCAGTCGGCCACGAACTATATATACGACGCCATCAACTACATCGAATATTCGCGTGCCATAGTCTTCCTTGGCGAAATGAACACCGACGCGATGTACCCCAAGGGCGACGCGACCCAGGCCAACAAGGAGCTGGACGGATGGAAGATGAACACCTTCCGCACCAACACCACGCTTTACAACTTCTACAAATATTCGTACATAACCATCAACCGTGCGAATTCGGTTATCGAGAACGTCAGCGCGATGGACATTGACGAGAACCTGAAGAACCGTTATGTGGGCGAGGGCTACTTTATGAGGGCCTATTCCTACTTCTGCCTTGCCCGCAACTTCGGAGTCGTGCCTCTGCACCTCAAGACCGTGCGCAACCTCGACGACACGCTCGAACCCTGCGCCGAAAGCCTCGATGTGCTGTGGGGCCAGATATTCTCCGACCTTGAAAAGGCTATGAACCTGATGCCCATCTACGCCGTGCCCGAAACAGGACGTACCGACCGTGCAGCCGCGTGGAGTCTTGCCGCAAAGGCATACCTCTACCTGGCATCGGCCAAGGAACACGGAGCCCCGCATTATGCCGATATGGCCTTCGACGTGGAAGACTACTACTCCAAGGCCGCCCTTTACGCCGGCTACGTGGTGGACAATCCCGAGCAGAAGACCTATGGCTTCTCGGACAATCTGCTCGACATCTACGATGTTGAAAAGCCCACCGGGCCGGAGCACATCTTCATAATGTCGATGGACCGCACCGGCGACAAGGAAGGCCAGTATTCAAAGATATCGAAGATGTACATCCCCTACGTTGCCGGAGGTGCCATTTACCTGCGCCAGGGCGACAGCGACACGTTCATCGTCACGCACGACGGCTGGAGCGAGTATCAGACCTCGACCGACTTCTACAACAGTTTCGAGGCCGGCGATCTGCGCCACGACTGGCTGTTCTGCAGCGAGGTGTACGATTCGAAGGGTGTGGTTACCGCATCGGTTGCCAACGGAAAGCTCTCCTACCCGTTCTGCCGCAAATTCATCGACCCGCAGTACTCGGGCGACAAGACTTCCACGAAGCCTATGCTCATCCGCTACTCCGACGTTGCTCTAATCTACGCCGAGGCGGCCGGACCCACGGCCAAGGCATACGAACTTGTGAACTTCATCCGTAGCCGGGCCGGGCTCGCGCCCCTCACGGGCGGCCTTTCGAAAGACGATTTCCGCCAGGCCGTCTGGAACGAGCGCAAATTCGAACTTGCCTTCGAAGGTCATCTGTGTTACGACCTGCGCCGCTACAACCTTCTGCACACCGATATCACCGCCGCGAAGGAGCAGGGCCTGACAGCCGAAGACATGGCCTTCTACCCCATTCCTTCACTCGAAACCGATTTGAATCCATATATTAAATAATAACCGCATTATGAAAACACGACTTATAACATTACTCGCTCTCGCAGGACTTTTTGCAGCCTGCAACCCCGAGGGCAAAGACCCCGGCAAGACCACCGGAGGCGGAAGCCACGAACGTTCAATAATCTCGATCGGATTTGAAGGGCAGATAGGAGAATCCTCCATTGAGGCCGCCGACGCTACCACAGGAACCATTTCCTTCCAGATTGCAACCGACCTCGTCGAGGATATGGCCAAGGTCAAGGTTACTTCGATTGTAGTATCTTATGGTGCTACAGCGAGCGTGAAGACCGGTGAGACGATTGATCTCACCACCGCAGAGCCCGTCATCACCGTAACATCCGAAGCCGGCGACAAGCGCGAATATGCGCTCCGTATGGACGCATTCACAGAATCATTCGCGGGGAGTTATAGCATAACCGGGTACACCTTTGTCGGAGGTCTTGGCGGCGAGAACGGATGGGCCTGGGGCACAATGCTCGTATGCGCACCCGAAGAGAAGGACTGGTGCTGGGACGCTGCCGGCTACGGCCCTACTGCCGACTATGACGACTATCTCGAGATTGCTTGCACCACCATCAATCCCGACGGCACTACGGAAGGCACCTGCCACCTTTGGGGCGGCGTGAACGGCAAGCACTGGAACTGCGTTTACCAGGGCGCTGTCAACAAGGAGCACGAGGGAGTAGACCTTGATTTGCGCGATTTCTATCGCAATATTCCCATTGGCGAAAGCACCTGGAAGAGAGATTACGATGCCGGCACCATCACCTTCAAGGCAAAGGACGGCACCGAAACAGTTTGCATGATAAAGGATGAGGACATTTTCCTCGGTTTCAACAGCGCAGGCGACGAAAAGAAGGTTGTAGTTAACGAACAGGCCTTTGCATTCGCCATTCCCGGTTCACAGGTATGGGAAGAAACTCACATCTACAACGACTACGGCAAATTCGTCCTTCATCCCATGTATCTTTTCGTACACGTTTCGAAGGTTGACGCTGTTCCTGCAGAAGCCAAAACCGAAGGCTCCGAAGGCACCATCATTGCCGTGAAGCCGGGCGAAGAGGGCGAAGGCGGTGAAGGTGGTGAAGGCGGCGAAGGTGGCGATGAACTCACTCTCGCCGACGTTCCCGGCAATTACATCCTTTCCGATATGCGCGCTCTGGGTAACATAGGCGCATCGGGATTCGTAAAGCTCAAGGAGAAGAACTATATGTTCAACAGCAGCCTTGACAGGGAATACGACAACACCCTCAGTGTGGCGCTCTCAGGGGCCACAGGGACCTCCGTCTCCTGTGCTCTCGAATATGGCGCCGGACAGGACGAAGCCTGGTGGGACCGTATCCTCATCGCCGAAAAGAACAAACTCGGCACGGGCGATCTCGACCTCAGCAACAACTTCGACCAGCTGCCTCACGGAGCGTCCACGCTCACCGTATCGCTCGCTGACGCAACCGCGGCAATCAGCGACGGCACCAAGACCGTAGGAGCACAGATTCTCCTGCCCGGCGACACCTCGCTCGGCGGAATAAATATCAACATCCCTTCGGGCAACGTCGGAATCGGCTTCGCCTGCACCATACTCGATGAAAGCACCTACACCTGGGATCCCGCTTGGGAATGGGGCGATTTCGACCGCTTCTACCTGCATCCGCTGGCATTCGTAATGATTTTTGAAAAACAATAATGAAACTTTCCACTCTGCTCACAGCAGCTGTGGTGCTGGCCGTCACGTCGTGCTCGAGGGTTGAACTCCCCGGGCGCGACGAAAACGGCGGCACACAGCAGATAGCCGACGAACTTACGCTGGCCGACGCCCGGGCAACGGCCGCCACCAAGGCCCTGTACAGAAACCTCTGGACCATAGCCGACAAGGGATTCATGTTCGGGCACCACGACGACCTGATGTACGGGTGTGGCAAAGATGGATTTGCCTGGCACGGACAAGAGGGCAAATCGGACACGAAAGATGTCTGTGGCGACTACCCGGCAGTCATGGGCGTTGATCTTGCCACCCTCATTGACGACAGATACAATGACAGTCCAAGCGAGAACGAACTGCGTCTGCGCTGCATACGTCAGGCCTATGACCTTGGAATGGTTGTTGTGGCATGCCTCCATCTCGATAACCCGCTGACCGGAGGCGATGCCTGGGACAATTCGAGCAACAAGGTCGTGAGCGGCATACTCGATTCGGGCAGTGAGGTGCACCGCACCTTTTACAGCTGGATGGACAGGCTGGCCGGCGTAGCAAATAACCTCAAAGGCTCTGACGGGCAGCAGATTCCCATCATCCTCAGGCCTTTCCACGAGCACACGCAAAGCTGGAGCTGGTGGGGTTCAAGCTGCTGCACCGAAAGCGAATTCGTGCAACTCTGGCAAGGACTGGTAAGTTATCTTCGCGACACCAAGGGCGTTCACAACCTCATCTACGCCATTTCGCCGCAGATGGACAGCCAGAAGACGGACGAAGATTTCCTGTTCCGCTGGCCTGGTGACGATTGGGTTGACTTCATCGGAATGGACTGCTACCAGGGCATCAACAACGCCGTGTTCACAGCCAACCTCAAGGCCATCAGCCGTGTGTCAATTGCAAAGAAGAAACCCTGCGGTGTCACCGAAACAGGTGTTGAATGTTTTACCAAGAAGACCTACTGGACCGAGAACATCTACGCCCCAATGTGCGGACGCAGAGTATCAATGTTGGTAACTTGGCGAAACGAGGGCAAACACCACTACTTCTCCGTCTATCCCGGACACCCCTCCGAAGACGACTTCTGCAAGATGTATCGCGCCCAGGAAACCATCTTCTGCTCCGACCTCCCGGACATGTACCGGTAAAATCTAGCGCTTGGCTTCGCGCTCGTGAATGTAGCGCAGGAGAATGCTGTGACCGGGTTTTACCATCCGGGAGTGGTCGAAGCCGTCAAGTTTGTGGAAAGTGACGTCCTTATGACCGCGCAAACGCAGCATGCGGACGAAATAAGCCGTCTCTTCGTAGCGGCCGTAGAGTTCGGTCTCGGCATCGCCCGAAATCACAAGCACCGGAGCACAGTCGCCACGCACATGATAAAGCGGAGCGTACTCGTCAATGACCGGAGTGAGAGGATCGATTCCGCGCGTGCGTCGCAGTTCGAAATGTGTGATGACCTGCCCGCTGTAAGGCACAATCGCGGCTATCGAATCGGCATCAACCCCGTAAGCGGCAAGCCAGTGGCGGTCAAGGCCTATCATATCAACCAGATATCCGCCGGCAGAGTGCCCGGCGATATATATCTTTTCGGGCGAGCCGCCATACTCGGCTGCATGAGCGAAAGCCCAGGCAACGGCCGCCGCGGCATCATCGATTATTTCGGGGACGCTGACTTTCGGGCTCAAACGGTATTCCACGCCCATAACCACACAACTGCCGTCAAGCAGTTCCTGCGGCACCTCTCGGCATCCGCCGGTAAGCCCGCCACCGTGGAACCAGACGATCACCGGCAGGTCCTTCGCACCCGAAGGAGTGGCAATATCCATTACGCACGACTTTTCGCCATCGCGATAAGCGACTGAATTGTCAAACTTGTAAGCAGTTTTGGCAGCTGCGCACGAAGCGGGGCAAACGGCAGTCAGCGCGCAGAACAGGGCGAAAAGCAGACGTCTTGTCATTTTTGCGGGAATTATTTCTGGTTATTGGTCCAATAGTTCTTGAAGAGTTCCTCGGTAGCGAGAGAAATCTTAGTAACCGAGAATTCGGAACCCTTAGGATACACAAAGAAAGTTTCCGACAGAGTGCTCAAATCGATGCAATCCCTGTGCTCCACCTTATAATTATACTCGATATGTACGGAATACAGCGAACTTGTCGGAATCTCCAGTTTCCAGTCAGTGCCGTTCCAACTGCTCTTAAGAAGGAATCCGTCCTTCGTATGCGAAAGCCAGCCCTCACCCACATTGATGAAACCCTTCGAATTGGGGAGCGACTTTATCTTGCAGGGAACTTCGAGGGCATAGGAACCTTCCTCGACCTCCTTGCGCACGCATTCGCGCTGCCACTCGTACCATAAGGGGATATGCGAGAAGTATGTCTCGCCTTCGCGGGCTTTGAGTTCTCCATATTCGCTCATCTCCCACTCGTGGCAGCAATGCCCGCAAGTGAGGATGGCGCCCTTGGTGGTCATGCGGTACTCGGTGCCGCAATGGGGACACTTGTAGAGCACGTGCTCCAGGCCTTCGGCCCTTTTCTTCGACTTTACGCGGACATTATTCTCCTTCTGCCACTCGAAATCATCATATACGAACGCCTCGTTGATACGGGCGTTGATTTCATCGACGCTCATACGCTCGATATCTTCGGCGCTGAGTATAAGTTTTTTCTCCGAAGTGGTCTTGAGCATACGGCTCTTGGGATTGACACCCTTCCAGAAAGGCGCATCGATGTGATGTCCGTGAGTGATGAGCGTTGCCACAGGCACCTTGAACATCTTTATCATCTTGCCGAGCGAAGCGGGCAGAACGGCATTCGTGCCGCAGAGCGAATAGCGCGCTTCGGGGTAGAAGGCGGCAATCTTGCCACGGTCGAGCACCTTCTTGATGTGACGGATGAGCGAGATGTCGTTGGTGAACTTGCGCTTGCCAATGCACCCGACGCCCCTCATAAGCCATTCGCGGCCGATGAATCCGTCAACGGCCACAATATAATATGCCTGATGCGGGAAAGTAGCCACGGTCGCCACCATAAAGTCGTAGAAGGCATTGTGGCTGCAAAGCAATATATAGGGGGGCTTCACGCCCTTCATATCAGTACGGACTATCTTGCTGCGATGCATCCAGAAGACAGGGAACGAAATAAGCCAGACAATGGGACGAAGATACCATCTCACCGGGATAGGATCCTTGAAAAGATCGAATCTCTTGGCCGAAGGAATCGGAAAATACTCTGACATAGGTTATAGGTTTTTTAGGGTTTCAATAATCGTTTCTCGCAAAAAAATCTAGCAGGCAACGGCCCATCTTCGGGCTGCCTTTGATGTAACTGCCGTGCGTTTCGCCTTCGAAGATAACCAGGGTGCTACCCGGAATCGAGTCGGCGATAAGTTTCGTATGCTCCACCGAAATAAGGTCCTCGCTGCCGGCTGTCACCAATGCGGGACACTTGATGGCCGACAGCGAAGCCGGGGCAATCTGCGGTTCGTCAAGCATCATCATCGCGAGCGGAGTGCCAAGCTTGAGGATATAGGCCTTGAACTCCTCGAATCCCTCGCCGCAGTCGGGATAGAGATTGGCACCGCTCAACGCTATCAGCGAACAGGTGCCACTGTGCTCTATCTCAAGCAGAAGGGCGATGATACCGCCGTCACTCCACCCGTAGAGGGCGGGCTTTTCAAGGCCGAGAGCCTTGATAAAGCACCAGGTATCCTCTGCCATATCGGCATAATGATACTCACTGAGAGGCTCGTTGCGTCCCTGGCCGCGCGAATCGGGGCTGTAAACCCGATATCCCTTGCGGGCAAGCTGCAGTGCCTGGGTGCGCATACTCTTGTGCGAGCCGCCATTCCCATGCACCAGCACAACCGGCTTACCGTCTTCCGGACCGCGGACAGTATAGAAAAGCTTAACTCCGTTGACATCCACCGTTCCGCTGTCCGCCTTGCTGCTGCGACAACTGAGCAGCAGCGAGAGCAGATAGAAAAAGGCGGCTATCTTGCGGAAGATTTTCATTTCGAACGGGCAGGTTTCTTCTTCTTCTTCGGGTCCTGGCCATAGCCGTAGCCATAACCGTACCCGTAACCATAGCCCTTGCCATAGCCGTAGCCATAACCGGTGCCATAGCCGTAACGGTACTTAGAAGCTTCGAGGTCGAGCGAATTGAGCACGAGGCAAGGATTCTTTATGGGACGCGTGGTGCTCGAAAGGGCATCATTGATTTCCGGGAGCAGGCTCAGCGGAGTATGTCCCGCGCGCAGGGTATAGAGCGTGGCATCGACATACCGGTTGATGATGAACGAATCCGACACCGGCATATAGGGAGCGGAGTCAACGACTATGAAGTCGTACTTGTCGCGGAAATGATTTATGATGTCGGCCACCTTTCCCTGCATCAGCAGTTCGGTGGGATTAGGAGGAACCGGGCCGGCAAAGATGACATCGAGCGAGTCGCTCAACCCCGAAGGATTTACGAGGTTGTCGATGTTTTCGCACTTGCCGATCAGATATCCGACAACGGTATTCTCCTTCTTGACCTTCGAAGAATCGAAGATGGTGTTGAGCCTCGGTTTGCGAAGGTCAAGACCGATTGCAAGGACCTTCTTGCCGACATGCGAAACGCTTATTGCAAGGTTCGCGGCCACGAAACTCTTTCCTTCTCCGGGGATGGATGAAGTTACCTGGACCACCTTGCAGTCGGGCAGGTACTGGATGTTTGAACGGAGATTGCGGAATGCCTCGCTGAGCACGTCGCGCCCGTTTTTCTGTATGAGTTCCTCACCCGTTTCCAGTTTGGGAAGAACGGCCATCACGGGGTAGGCCACCTTGTCGGTGATATCCTTCTTGGTTTCAACCTTGGTGCGCAGCTGCATCCTTGCCCATACGACGAACGGAGGAATACAGCAGCCCAGAACCAACGCGAGCAGATATATCTGCATTGAATGCGGGCTCACGGGCTGAGGGTTGCCGAATGCCGCCTCGATGATGCGGAAGGCCTCGGTCTGCGAATACATGCGTATCTGCGCCTCTTCCCTCTTCTGCTGGAGCATCAGGTAAAGGGGCTCGATGACCTCGAGCTTGCGGCTGAGCTGCTGGAGCTCGAACTGCTGCTGAGGGATGTCGGCCATCTTGCGCTTGCCGGCCGAGATGGTCTTCTCGAGCTCGCTCACACGGATGTTGTACACATTGACGAGGTTTGCAATCGAGATGGCGATGCTCTTCTTCTGACCGTCGAGCTGGGCATTGAGGTTCAGCACTCTGGGGTTGCTCTCGCTGGAATTGGCCACAAGACGGTCGCGCTCGGTAACGGCGGTGTTGTAAGTGGCGATGATGCTGTTGAGCCCGGCGTCGTTGATGCCGATGTTGGCGGGGATGACAGCATAGCGCTCGGTCGTATCGTCATTGATGTAGGACGAAATCATATCGAGAACCTGCAGCTGGAGACGTACTTCGTTGAGCTGATTCTGATACTGCTGGTCGGATGCGAGCGAAAGCTGTGACTGCGAGTCGAGGTTGACGAGAATCTTGCTCGACTGGTATTTCTTGTAGTCGCTTTCGGCATCGCCAAGGTCCTTGGAAATGTCAGCCAGACGCTGGTCGATGAAGCTGATGGTGTTGACAATCGAACGGTTGCTGTAATTGATGGCCTGCTCGTTAAGCTTGAGCAGCATGGTATTGAGGATGTCGGCGGCACGCCTGGCATTGGTGTCGTTCATCGTGAGGATGATGACATCCGTAAGTTTCATTTTCTGGCCCTGGGCTTCAACGCTCAGACTCTTGACAAAACTTCTGGCACAGTTGAACGAATTGGTCCAGGTGCACAGGTAAGTGTCTTTGTTGATCATCAGCTCGGGATGGTCGAGGGTCAGGGTGAGCTGGCCTCCGGCGAAGATGAGCGTATCGCCATAGGCAAAACTCTCCTGCCCGAGCTCCACATCGCGACCGGACACCTTGAACTCCTTGATGGAGAACGACTCCTGATTGCGGTCACGGAACTTGAGGCTCAGCGAGCCGGGGCGCATCTCTTCGGGATACATCGGGTCAAACTCGATATTGAGCCTGAAGGGATTGTTTCCGTAATACTCGTTGAGCTTGAAATTGAACAGACCGCGGGCCACGCGCAGACGGTCGCCGACAGGCATCGCATAGTGGTAGTAGCGGGTGTTCAGATTAAGTTCCTCCACCACCTTCTGCATCATAGAAGGGCTCTTGATGATGAAAATCTCGTTCTCGACGTTGGGCTTGGCGCCAAGGCTGTTGCCTGCCACTTCGGAAAGAATCTGAAGTTCGGAATGAGCCTCGCTGAAGCCATTGAGCCTTATCCAGGCGGCACGCTGATAGACAGGTGTCTGCATGCGCAGGTAGAAGAACGCGATGGCCAGTGCGATGACCACGGAGCCGACTATCCAGAAGCGTACGCGCCAGAGGAATTCGAAGATCTCGCGAAGGTTCAGAGAGCTTTCAGCTTCGTTCTGACCGGGATTGCGGTATTCGTTGTTTTCCATGATGATACTAGAGGATGAGGGAAAGAAGGGCTATTGAAGTGGTGATTGACGAGAGGACAACGCTCCATATTCCGGTAGCCGTCGTAGCGGTTGCTACTCTTGTAGGACTGGGCGGGATATAGAGAATGTCGTTCTGCTGCAGGTAATAGTACGGCGAATCGAGCAGGTGGCTGCTGCGAAGGTCGATGTTGTAGTGCTCGAGCCTGCCGTCCACTTCACGGATGAGTATGCACTCGCGCTGCGCGGTAAGGTTGGTGTCTCCGGCGCGGCCGAGGGCCTGCGGGATGCTGATTTTCTCCGAATCCATCGTGTAGGTGCCGGGGGCCCGCACCTCGCCAAGAACCGTAATCTTGTAGTTGCGGAAAGAAACATAGACGATAGGGTCCTTGACATCCTTGCCTATCTCTCTTGTCAGCAGGTCGACAAGCTCGTTGCGCGTCATTCCCTCAACGTGAATCTGCCCGAGCGTAGGGAAGGTGATGTTTCCCTGTGCATCGACAAGATACGAGAGCGTAGCCCTTTCGGGATCGGTACTGGTAGCACCGACTCCGCTGCCGATATCGCTGAGGGTCAGGTTATAGGGAGCTGTAACCATCTTGTCCGGACCGCTCACAACTATGGAAAGGCGGTCGTCTTTCTTGATGACGGCTTCGAACGCGGAACTGATCGGCTGCAACTCGGCAGAATCAATATCCTGAAAATATACGATGTCCTTGTAGGAAGCACAGGACACGGCGCACACCGCAGCGGCCGCCGCAATGATACACTTTGAAACCGGAGAATTCATTTTCATTTTTCCATCAATACAATTTATGCTCGAGGGCCGTGTATTCGTCGAAAAGGTCAAGACAGGCCTCACGGTCCATCATCACCATATAACCCTCGAGTTTGTCGCGGCCCGAAAACAAGCCGTCAAACTTGTCGTCACGGAAGCCTATGCGTCCGTTGTCTTCGATTGTGCAGCCATAGTACACTCTGTCGATATTCGCCCAGAGACAGGCGCACAGGCACATATGGCAGGGTTCGCCGGTTGTGTACAGCTCGCATCCGCTCAAATCGAAAGTCCCGAGCCTGCTGCCGGCATCTCGTATGGCAGCCACTTCGCCGTGGCAGGTGGGGTCGTTGTTGGCAAGGACCCTGTTGTGCCCTTGCCCGACGATCTCACCGTTCTTTACGATCACGGAGCCGAAGGGGCCCCCGTGACCTTTGCAAATGCCATCGCGCGCCTGCGCGATGGCCATTTGCATATATATGTTTTTTGCCTCGGACATTACTCTGCAACTACAGCAGCTGCATCGTCAGCGACCTCGGCAGCGCTTTCAGCGACAGCCTCAACACACTCGGGCTCGGCAGCCTTATGGCGGTGAATGCCAGCCCAGCCAAGGTTATCGGTGAAGAAAAGCACACCGAAAGCAATCACAATTGCGGCGATGATGCCCCAGAGCCACTTTTTCCAGCAGGGAGTTCCCTTCTTCTCGAAAGGATCGCTGCCGCCCTTGACGATGGGATACTTGGCTATGCTTGTGAGGGTACCGCCGAATACAATGTTGATAAGAATGCTGGAGTTGATTGCCCAGCCGTTGGCATTGAGCACGGGACCGAGGTTACGCTTGCGGAGCTTGGTCCATGCGATGAAGCAGGAAGGACCGGAGATCACGAGCATAATGGCCACGAGAACGATTATCAGGTTGACGATACCGATGCTGGTGGGATTGGCCGAGATGCCCTTGGCGAGCGACACGAGGGCGGAGCCTATCATACCGAGAGCCATGCCTATGGCAGCGAAGATACCGGCGAACTTGGCGATGTCGAATGCCGACTTCTTTTCGGCCGCGGCACCCGGCTTGTCGGCGCTGGCAATGAGGTTTGCGGTAGCTGCATTGTCCTTCTCGGCTGCGCTCTTGTTAATCTTTTCGGTGATGAAGTTGCCGAGCTTGCGGTAAGGTGCCCAGAAAGCCTGCTTGATGCTGATGGGGTTGTCGACGATCTTCGTTACGACTGCATCCCAGTCGTTGCCTTCGAGGTCATAGAAGATGGCGTTCTTGCCGGGACGGAGGTTCTTGATGTTGCCGTCGGTCATGACCGCAAGGATATCCTGGGTCTTGCCGAGCTTCTTGCTGGTGCAGGTGCAGTAGATGAGGAACATTCCGCCAAGAGAAGCAGCCTCGGCGTGATTGCCGCTGCCGCTGACTTTGATACAGAGGTTGCAGCAACGCTCGTCGATATAGAGCTTACCGGCCTCGAACACAGCGTGAACGCTCTCGTTGCGGCCATAGAAATCGCTGAATACAACGTAGTTGCGAAGGAGTTTCGCGAAGTCGCGATACAGATACATAAGTTTTGCTACAGCGTCGATGGCAGCGCTTTCAGCCTCAAGAGCCTTATCCTGGGCAACGAGGTCGAGAAGGGCGGCCTTCTGGTCGGCGGCAAGATAAGCATTGACAGTGTCGAGTCCGAGGCCCTCTACAGCGCAGCCGGCCTTGGCGGCCTTCCAAGCCTCGTACGCACCGAAACTGGCGGCAAAAGCATTCCACTCAGCCTCAGTGATACCCTCTTTGCCGGCAAAAGGCTCGAGAGCGGCAATAGCGTCGATAGCAGCCTTCCAGGCAGGGTTGACACCCTTGAGAGGGAGCACGCCTTCGGCGTTGGGACGGGCGATGGGATATGCCGAAATTTCGGCACCGCAGGTGCTGAGGTCGCGCTCGGCGATTTCACCGATCTTCGCTACCGAAACATCGACTGCAGAAGCAGCGTCACCGTTGAAGGCAACGAGTTTGCAGCGCATGAAATAGTCGGCAACCTTGGCCTCGACAGCCTTGCAGGCGGCAAGGGCGGCCTCGGTATTCTCTCCGTAAGGAAGAATCTCTGCGGTACGGGCGGCGCACCAGGCAGAGTAAGCGGCGAGAGCAGCGTAGAAAGCCTCGATGCCGGCAGCGTCGATACCCTGTGCTCCGCTGCGGTCGGCAACACCACCCATGCAGGCAGTAGCGTCAGCGATTACCTTTGCGAGAGCAGCGTCGTCGGCGGCAGAAGCCTCGGTGATGATACCGTCACCGTTGAAGCGTGTCTGTGCGAAGATGGCAACGCTGTCGCTGGCCTGTGCGAGGGAGATTTCCTCACCTTCGGCGCCGAGGTTCGCAAGAATCTGCTTTGCAGAATTGTAGAGGCTCTGGCCTTCGGGGCACTCGGTGTTGATGTTGCTGAGATTGATGGTGCAATTTCCGGCGAGGATGCTGTCCTTGTCCTTTACGACAGAGGTGAGCCACTCGGCCGCAGCGACGATTTCGCATACGCGGATCTTGCCGTCACCGTCGGTGTCGATGAGCTGGAGTGTCTTGGGTTCGAACTCGAGGCCCTGGGTAGGGCAGCTGAGGACGGTCCATTTGGTCTGGTCGAGTTCTCCGAGGTGGGCGATGTCCTCACCGCAGGTGATTTTGACTCTGACAGCGCCTCCTACCGAAGCGTACTGCCAATTGTAAGTGTTGTTTGCCATATTGTGTGAATTAGAATAATCAAATCCCGCAAATATAACAATTATTCCGGTTTTTCATCGCGCGCGAGCGCGAGGGCTTACAAAAAAAGACCGGCCCCGCGAAAGGGCCGGCCTTTATGGATAATCCGCAATTGGAATTAGAACTTGTAAACAACGCCAATCTGGAGGACGCCGTTCTTACCCTGAGGCTGAACAGTCTTGCCAAGAACCTCATACTCCTTCTCGACATAGGTAAGACCGAGGTTGTAACGGAAGTCGATACCGATGTTCTCGTCGAGCATATACTCAGCACCGATGGCGATTGAGAAATCGACACCGTTGCAAGTATCCTTGTAGTCGTCCTTGTCAAGTTTGCCGTCAGCCCACTTTGTGGTGTAGTCCTTATCTTCCTTGTTGATGGTACGATAAGAAGCGCCGAGACCGAAACCTACCTGAGGACCGGCCATAACGAGGAGGTCACCGTCAAGGAGCACAAGCTCTGCCATAACGGGAATATTGATGTAAGGGAGACGGCACTTGTAGAGTTCATTGAACTTCACGGTTGCTCCGGCAACTGTATTCTCGTACTTTGTGTGAGTGGTGGCACCCTGGAGAGAGTAGAGAGCCTCAGCACGGAGAGCGATGAGGTCTGTAAGACCGAACTCAACGACTGCACCGGCGTTGAAACCGATATTGAGGCCGGACTTGGTGTTTTCAGGATAGTCGATACCGGTTGCGGTGTTGAAGTTTGCACCTGCCTTCACGCCGAAATTGAGCTGAGCGGAAGCGGTGAGAGCGATTGCCATAGCGGCAAGTGTAAGAATTGCTTTTTTCATGTTGTGATATTAAAAATTGATATTTTCAAGCCTGCAAATATAAGCATAAAAATCGGGGAGGCCAAAATCAGCGGGGCAAGCAGGCTTCCGCGAAATCGTACTATCCGTTCTACTGCTTTGAGAAAAACTTCCACTGGAAGAGAATCAGATAAAAGGCTCCTACAGTAACGCAACTGTCAGCGATATTGAATACGGGGCTGAAGAACAGCACCCGGCCCGCGGCATCACGTATGATGGGGAACCAGAGCATATCGACCACACGGCCCAGCATGAAAGGGGCCTCGTTCCAGATGAGTCCGTAGAACATGCAGTCGATTACGTTTCCAACCGCTCCGGCCGCTATGAGACTCAGCCCGACCAGGACTCCGACAGGAGTGTCGGCCTTGCGGTCAAGCTTCGCAATCCACCAGACGAGCACACCGGAAAGGACAATACGGAAGGTCGTGAGGATATATTTGCCGACAGCACCGCCCCACTTCATACCGAATGCCATTCCTTCGTTCTCTATGAAACAGATACGGAACCAATTGCCAAGGACGGGTATCTGTTCGCCCAGGGACATATTGGTCTTGACCAGGACTTTGGTCACCTGGTCTATGATCACAAGGAGGACTCCAAGGATCAGCAGTTTGCGTCCCCTGGAGATGCTCATACGCCCGCGCTTAGTTCTTGCCCTGCTTTGCAAGCATCTCCTTGGCCTCTACGGTAAGGGTTGCGTGCGGAACAAGACGGAGACGTTCCTTGGGGATGAGTTTGCCGGTGACACGGCAGATGCCGTAAGTCTTGTTCTCGATACGCACGAGCGCGGCCTCAAGGTTCTTTATGAACTTGTACTGGCGCTGTGCCATCTGGCTGGCCTCCTCTTTCGAGAGCTGGCTTGCGCCGTCGTCCTCTATTGTCTTGAACGAGGGCGATGTATCTTCAATGTCGTTCGCGCCGCCGTGCATGGCCACTTCACGCAGAGTGGAATACTCCGTCTTGGCCTTGTCGAGCATATCTTCGATGATTACCTTGAACTCAGCGAGTTCTTCATCGGAATAACGTGTTTTGATTTGTTCTGCCATAATATTTCTATCTGGTTACTTCAATTTTCATTATACCTTCGTCCCAATCGGCAAAAGGCAGGGTTTCGGGCGCATCCTGCAAAGCTGCCTGACGGATGCCGAGCGAAAGGGTCTGCGAAGCTATGTAGTCTTTGAACGATTCGAGCGACTGGGCTACGGCCGGTCCGCTCACTTCATCGCAGTAGATGGCGACATTCACTCTGTCGGTGACCTCGAACCCGCTGTCCTTGCGTATGTTCTGGATGCGGTTGATGAGTTCGCGGGCCGTTCCCTCACGCACCAGAGCATCGTTCAGACGCGAATCGAGCGCGATGGTCATCTGCCCTTCGGAAGCCACCTGCCAGCCCGGCATATCCTCCGAACTGATGGTGTAATCTTCGGGAGTGAGTTCGACCTGCACGCCGGCTACCTCAAGCGAATAGTTCCCGGCAGTCTGGATTGCACCTATCACAGCCTGGTCCATTGCCGCGAACGCGGCGGCGATGCCTTTCATCTGGGCACCGTACTTCTTGCCGAGAGTGCGGAAATTGGGCTTTATCTTCTTCGTGATGATTCCGGTCGTATCGTGCAGGAACTCCGCCTCCTTGACGTTCACCTCGGTAAGGATGATGTTCTTCACCGCTTCGAGCTGGGCCTTGATATCGTCGTTCAGGACGGGGATCACAAGTTTGGCAAGAGGCTGGCGGACCTTGATATTCACCTTGCGGCGCAGGGCGAGCACCATCGATGTGGCCTGCTGGGCAAGGGCCATCCTTTCTTCGAGGGCCTTGTCTATGAGGCGTGCATCCACGGCTGGCATCTTCTCGAAATGCACGGAATCGCCGCCGGTGAGGTCGCGCCAGAGCGCGTCCATATAGAACGGAGCGATAGGAGCCGCGAGCAGAGCCACGGTCCTGAGCACACCGTAAAGGGTTTCATACGCGCACTTCTTGTCGTCGGTCAGGCCGCCGCCCCAGAAACGCTTGCGGTTCAGGCGCACGTACCAGTTCGACACGTTGTCGCAGACGAAATCCTGAATCAGACGGCCTGCGAGCGTAATGTCGTAGTCTTCGTATGCGGCGAGGACGTCACGCTTGAGAGACTCGGTAAGCGAGAGTATCCATCGGTCGGTTTCGGTGCGGTATGATGCGTCCGCGGCAGGAAGAGCCGGGTTCCAGCCGTCAACATTGGCGTAGAGGGCGAAGAAAGAATATGTATTGTGGAGGGTCCCGAAGAACTTGCGGCGCACTTCGTCGACACCGTCCTCATCGAATTTCAGGTTGTCCCAAGGCTGGGCATTGGTAAGCATATACCAGCGCAGGGCATCGGGCCCGTAGGTATCGAGAGCCTTGAAAGGATCGACCGCGTTGCCGAGGCGCTTGCTCATCTTTTCACCCTTGCGGTCGAGCACAAGACCGTTGGAGATGACCCTCTTGAATGCGGGGGTTCCGCTGACCATCGTATGTATCGCGTGCAGGGTGTAGAACCAGCCGCGTGTCTGGTCCACGCCTTCGGCGATGAAGTCGGCCGTAGCGCCGAAATCGGGGCTGTCGATACCCCTCAGACCTGTCTGGGCATAAGGCATGGCACCGGAATCGAACCACACGTCGATAAGGTCGGTCTCGCGCGTCATCCTGCGGCCACCCGGACTCACGAGGAAGATATTGTCAACGTAGGGACGGTGGAGGTCGATGCGGTCGTAGTTCTCCTTGGACATATCGGCCGGGTCGAAACCTGCGTCACGCAAAGGGTTGCTCTGCATGAAGCCGGCGGCCACAGCCTTGTCTGCCTCGGCGTAAAGTTCGGCTACCGAGCCGATGCACAGCTCTTCGCGGCCGTCTTCGGTGCGCCAGATTGGAAGAGGGGTGCCCCAGTAGCGGCTGCGGCTGAGGTTCCAGTCCTGGATATTCTCGAGCCACTTTCCGAAACGGCCGGTTCCGGTGGCCTCGGGCTTCCAAGCTATACCTTCGTTGAGGGCCATCATCTGTTCACGCACGGCACTGGCCTTGATGAACCACGAATTGAGCGGGTAGTAGAGTACCGGCTTGTCGGTGCGCCAGCAATGCGGATATGTATGAGTATGCTTTTCGATACGGAATGCCTTGCCTTCGGCCTTGAGCATCACGCAGATGTCAACGTCAAGCGTAGGAGCGTCGGCGGGGAGGGCGCTGTCGTATGCGTTCTTCACGTAACGGCCGGCCCACTCGGCATATGAGGGGCTCACGCGGTCGGCGGCATAGGCGGGGTCAAGGTCTTCGATGCGGTAGAAACGGCCCTGCGGGTCCACCTGAGCCTGAGGCTGACCGTCCTTGTCGGTAACGTAGAGACCGGGCACACCGGCAGCCTTTGCAACCTTGGCGTCATCGGCGCCGAAGGTGGGAGCGATATGCACGATTCCGGTACCGTCTTCGGTGGTCACGTAATCGCCGAGGATGACACGGAACGCGCCTTCATCGGGGCGGAACCAGGGAATGAGCTGTTCGTACTCCATTCCGGCGAGATCGGTACCCTTGTATTCGCCGGGAAGCACTTCGTAGGCGACCTTGTCGTTGAACCATGCGCCCACGAGGGCCTTTGCAAGGATGAACGTGGCGGGAGTGCCGTTATACGGATTGGTGCTGCGCACCTTCACATAGTCGATATTGGGGCCAACACAGAGGGCGGTGTTGCTGGGCAGGGTCCAGGGAGTCGTGGTCCAGGCCAGGAAATAAAGTTCATCCTCGCCCTTGACCTTGAACTGGGCGGCGCAGGTGGTATCCTTGACGTCGCGGTAGCAGCCGGGCTGGTTGAGTTCGTGCGAGCTCAGGCCGGTGCCGGCGGCGGGGCTGTAAGGCTGAATGCTCTTGCCCTTGTAGAGATAACCCTTGCCGTAGATATCCTTGAGCAGATACCAGAGGGTCTCTATGTACCTGTTGTCGTAGGTGATGTAAGGGTCGTCGAGGTCAACCCAGTAGCCGATGCGTTCGGTGAGGTTG